>JBDUAU010000297.1:0-4891 GCA_040004485.1 Saprospiraceae bacterium | reverse complement strand
TATGCTGCTAATATGCAGCAGATCCTGCTGAAGGGCGTGACGACTACTGATCAGGATCAACAGGCTATGAGAGAGGCGGAGACCAAAGAAAAACCACATATTGTGTTGTTGCGATGCAGGTTGTTGTTTGACGGAGGGTATTATGATCAGGCCTTGGCTATATTATCGGATGCTTTTTTCAATAGCCTTACACATCAGACCCAGCGACTTGAGTTTTTGTATCGCAAAGGGAGGTGTCAGCAGGCTAAAAAATCATATGCGGAAGCGCTGCATTATTATAGTCTGGCGATGAAATTCGGAGAGGATGATCAGCATTATTATGCTTGTAGTGCAGCGCTTGAGAGTGGAGTTATCCATGAGACGCTCGGAAGTGACTGGGCGGCTGCGAAATTTTACAATATGTGTCTTAATATGTCACCTGAGACGTATAGTACCAGTTTGCATCAGAAAGCGAGGACGGGGTTGAGTAGGATAGGACTTTGATCAATAGGCAATAAGCAATTGGCAAAAAAAACACAAAGCAATAAGCAAAGGACAAAATACGGAGGTCAGAAAGCAGAGGGTCGTTCTCTGGAGCGCTTCATGGTGGAGACAGAATTTAGAGTTGGGTGCAGGGAGTGGCTTGAAAAAATTATATTTGCAGTCCTTTTTTGGCGTGGTAGCTCAGATGGTTAGAGCGTGCGATTCATAATCGCAAGGTCGGCGGTTCAATCCCGCCTCACGCTACTTCTTCCTTATAAAGCATTATTTTAAAAATCTGTCTCTCCACTCAGGGGGAGGCATCGGGCAGCTGTCATATCGTTTTCCGTAAGTGTACCGCCTGGCAGCTATCCAGTCATATACTCCGTCACGGATGAATCCGGGAACGAAGAAAAAAACCAGTCCCAAATACAAGGGGAACCTGAGATATTTGAGAATACGCAATACCGCATTGCTTCTTAAATAAATCTGATGGTCATCAAGAAAGATAATGGTGTCTTCTTTCAGATAATCGGGTAATAAGGGAGTAAGTAATGTCTGAGCTGTTTCGCTTTCGAGTGCGGCGAAATGAAATACCTTTTTCCTATCCCATCTGATGATTCGTTTCACCCATGAATTGCACATGGGACAGACACCATCGTAGAAAATTATTTTCGATGGTTGCTGAGCTGTAGCATAAGGATGTGTATAGGCAGGTCGAAGCATTCGATTTTCGATTGATTATATAAATTCACAGATTACTCATTTTTTTGCCGCAAATTTCGCAGTGTTGCTGAACTGAAGCACATGGATGTGTCAAGCAGGCGTTGCACTGAGCGCTAGTCGAATGTGTCGAAGCATTAACGCAAATTATACTCACGCCTCACGTCTGACGATTCACGAGTTCGTGGCAAGCATTTCCAAACTCACAATTCACTACTCACTTTCACCCAAACACTTCTTCAAACAATTCCCGCAGCAATCTGACTTCGATGACAGAGGAATTTTTGGAAGATTTTTCTAACTGGCTTCCTGCAGGAATATAGATTTTTTTATAGCCTAATCGTTTTGCTTCTGCTACACGAAGATCAACCTGTTGAACAGGACGAATCTCTCCGGAGAGGCCTACCTCACCTGCAAAACAAACATCTCTGGGAACCGGAATATCCTGCAATGAAGAAACAAGTGCAACTGCAAGCGCAAGATCGATAGCCGGCTCATTCACTTTCAATCCACCGGCAACATTGAGAAAGACATCCTGATTGCCAAAGAAAAAGCCACATCGTTTTTCAAGAACTGCGAGCATTAAATGCAAGCGACGGATATCATAGCCTGTGGTTGAACGCTGTGCTGTTCCATAGACAGCTGTGCTCACCAGCGCTTGTGTTTCAATCAAGAATGGTCTGAAGCCTTCGCAAACAAGTGCGATGCAGGAGCCGGATGTGCCTTGTATATGATCAGCCGGGATAAGCCATTCAGAAGGATTTTCTACGGGCACTAAACCAAGGCCTTTCATTTCATAAATACCGATTTCGCGTGTGGAACCAAAACGGTTTTTAATACATCGCAATAATCTCAAATGATATTGACGATCACCTTCAAGATGAAGAACTACATCGACGATGTGTTCCATCAATTTTGGTCCTGCAATGTCTCCTTCTTTTGTGATGTGACCCACCATGATGATCGTAATGCCTGTCTGCTTAGCTAATTGCTGCAGACGATAGCTGCATTCTCTTATCTGGCTTACAGATCCCGGAACAGATTCAAGTTCGGGTGAATACATGGTTTGAACTGAGTCAATGATGACGACACCGGATTGAATATCGATGATGGCTTCAATGATTTTATTCAGATCCGTCTCTGCGAGTATATGGCAATTGTCACCTTTGATATTTAAACGTTGAGCGCGCATTTTTATCTGAGATGCACTTTCTTCACCTGAGATATATAAGATCCGTAGTGAAGGATTCGCGGCTAATTGCAAACACAGAGTTGATTTACCTGCACCTGGCTCTCCAGCCATCAGGATAAGTGATCCGGGAACGATACCACCGCCGAGCACACGTTCCAATTCGCTGTCGCCAAGGGCAACACGCATTTCATTTTCAATATTCAGTTCAGAAAGCAGCGTGGGAATACTTTTCTCTTTTTCAGCCAATCGAACACTTTGTGGAGTTGCGGATTGAATAATTTCTTCTGTGAAGGTGTCCCATTCGTTGCATTGCGGGCATCTTCCGAGCCGATTTGAAGAAGTGGCGCCGCAATTTTTACAGACGAAGCGGGTTTTGATTTTACTCATGGTAATAAATTGTTTCAACAGGTGATTTAAGTATCAAAGTTCGGGAAAAAACATGATTTCCGCATTTTCCCCTGACCCTTGCGTTTCGCTTCACACAAAACTATGCGTGAAAACGCCGGGGCGAATGATTTCGCATTGGTTGATGTTTTCGAACAATGGTTATATAGTTTATAAGCTTTCCATTTCAGATTATACAGTTCTATTGGTTGAGCGTTCATCTCCCGCTTCATCACAATTCATGTGTAATTTCTATATCATTCTGTCATCTGTAAGTCCAAAACAGACTATGCCTCTCCTGGTGTCAGTTCGTTGCTTACTTTCACGATTAGGAGACAGTCTTCTATCATTATCATTGATTATTTCATGACAGAGTCGGATCTAGTTCACACATATGAAAACACTTAGTACCTGTATATTTCTAATGATGTTTTTCGGTGCGCAGGCCCAATGGGCATGGCAATCCGCATCTCCCACGGGTGATGATTTAAATGCAGTATATTTTGAATCTCCTGCCCAGGGCTGGATTATCGGACGTACAGGCACTATCCTGTATACATCCGATCATGGTGAATCCTGGACTTTTCAATCAGGCAATACCTGCGAGGACCTTTCGGCCATTCAATTCGTTTCGCCTTCGGAAGGATGGATCATTGGATTCGCCGGATCTATCCTGCATACTTCTAATCATGGCTTAACCTGGGAACCACAGCAAAGCGGATTGTCTGATAATTTGTTATCTGTTTCGTTTGTATCTCCCACTGAAGGATGGATTCTGACCGGCGGCCACGGTCTGCTTCATACGATAAATGGTGGTATGCAATGGACTCTTCTCAATTCGAATGTGGCCGGTTTTGCAATTCAATTCACAAGTACCACGTCGGGTTGGTTAACTTCATTTTTCGGGGCCATATACCATACTACTGATGGCGGCGTCCATTGGGCTCCTCAAAATAGCGGAACCTCTGAAAATCTACTTTCGATTTCTGCCATCAATGATCAGGAAGCCTGGGTCGCAGGCGTTCCGGGTATTATACATACTTCCGATGGAGGAGAACACTGGCAGTCACAGACGGGGAACTGCTGTAAATTTTATACCTCGATTGACTTCATCAATGATTCCGTCGGTTGGGCTATTGGTGGTTCAACCTTTTTACACACGACTGATGGGGGTAACGAATGGATCATGGAGTCACTTGGCTATGATGTGCAGGATGTTCATCTGGTCACCGATAGTAGTGGCTGGATCATTGGAAGACATGCGATCATAGAAGCCACTGACCATGGATCAAAACGCACGAATCACCTATCTTTTCTTCCTGAAAAAACTTTGTATGATGTGGATTTCTCCAGCCCTTCCATCGGTATTGCGATTGGAGCTTCTGGCACGATAGTCCATACCGCTGACGGTGGATCGCATTGGTTGCTTCAGAATAGTGGAACCACTTCTGACTTTAATGCCGTTTTCACAAAAGATGAGTCCGAATCGTGGATAGTGGGAAACATGGCTGACACGATACTGCACTCTACAGATGGTGGACTACACTGGAATGTGCTGCAAAGCGGAATACCAAATAATCTTCATACAATCTTCTTTGCAGATGCCGTCAATGGATGGGCTGCAGGAGATAATGGTTCGATATTGCACACTGCAAATGGCGGAACGCAATGGTCTGAACAAATAAGCAATGTGACTAATACTCTTCATTCCGTTTATTGTACAAATGATTCTACTTGTTGGATAGTCGGTGATAATGGGATTATTATGAAGACGAATAATCGGGGGTTATCCTGGGAAAATCAAAATAGCGGGGTCACCGACAATCTTAATGATGTATTTTTTGTGAGCGACACAGAAGGCTGGACAGTCGGAGATGCACAGATCATATTACATACTGTAGATGGAGGTGCGGCGTGGGTTCCTTCAACCGGAGTCGGTGGGGCCTTTTTCCCCAATACATCGGTCTTTTTTATTAATCCGGATACGGGTTGGATTACATCGCTTTTACCGCCACTCCTCTTCACTATTGATGGTGGACTATCCTGGCATCCTGAACCATGTATGGTGGATATTAGCCTCTCTTCAGTTCAATTTTTAGATTCCGGTGATGGCTGGATCGTTGGGAGTGATGG
>JBDUAU010000390.1:0-4900 GCA_040004485.1 Saprospiraceae bacterium | reverse complement strand
AGGCGCTTTATGAAAATATAAGTAACCTCCGAAAATTTCATCAGAACCTTCTCCTGAAAGCACCATCTTGATACCCATTGCTTTTATCCTTCGAGCCATCAGATACATTGGTGTAGAAGCTCTCACCGTAGTGACATCAAATGTCTCAAGATGATAGATCACATCGGAGAGGGCATCAATTCCTTCCTGGATTGTAAAATTCATTTCATGATGAACAGTACCGATATAATCTGCCACTTTTTTTGCCGCGATGAGGTCTGTAGAATCCTTTAGCCCTATAGCGAACGAATGCAGTTGTGGCCACCATGCCTCGGTCAGATCATCATCTTCAATTCTCTTTTTTACAAAATGTTTTGCAACAGCGGCGATGATTGAAGAATCAAGTCCGCCTGATAATAAAACACCATAAGGAACATCCGTCATCAGGTGACTCCGCACACTCATCTCAAGTGCATTCCTCAATGTGGCTATGTCGCTTATATTGTCTTTAACAACATCGTAGGACATCCAGTCACGATTATAATATTTCACTGGGGCTGCATCTGTACTTGACCAATAATGACCCGGAGGAAATTCAGTGATAGTTTTACAATAGTGCACAAGGGCTTTTAATTCAGAAGCTACATACAGATTGCCGGATTCATCATATCCTGTATATAAAGGGATGATACCCATGTGATCGCGACCGATCAGCCATTCGTTTTTAGATTTATCGTAAAGCACAAATGCAAACATCCCCTGCAGCTCATCGAGAAAGCCTGTTCCTTTCTCCAGGTATTTTGCAAGAATGATTTCACAATCTGACTTAGTCTGAAATTGAAATGGAACTGTAAGGTTTTGCTCTAACTCTTTGTGATTATAGATTTCTCCATTGACAGCCAGGATATGGGTTTGCTCGATATTGAGAAGTGGTTGTGCACCTGTATTGATATCGACGATGGACAGTCGCTCATGGGCAAGGATAGCGTGATCATGATCATAAATACCGCTCCAGTCAGGTCCACGATGACGAAGTAGCTTGCTCATCTGCAAAGCCCTGCTACGAAGTTCCTGATGATCAGCGCTGATATTTAGTATTCCAACAATTGAGCACATCCGCAATACTATTTATTCACCTCAACGGAAGAAGTGAAATGAAACTAAAAATAGTGGATCCTGAAAATTCCAAATAGATTATCTCAGCAGAATAACATCGCCTTTCACCAATTCGGTATGGCCATCCGGGTATCTTACAGTAGCTTTATAAACATAAGTATCGGATGCTGCTTTTTGATTTTTAAACATGCCATCCCATCCTGTATCATCGCCCTCGGCTGCTTTGTATACAAGTTGTCCCCACCGATTGAAAACCATAAAATCCTGGACAACAATATTTCCAATAAGGATGATTTTGAAGTTGTCATTGTAGTCATCCCCATTATCAGGAGTGAAAGCATTTGGTATTTTGTATTCCGGAGGGATTGTTTCGAATATTAGTATATCTGTTTGTGGACAACCGTGAGAATTAATAAATGTCGCTTCGATAATATTCACTTTCTGATTTGCATTAAAAGTTACCGAAGATGTTGTCTCCGGTATTGAAACACCGTTAACAATCCACATGACTGTTGCAGGAGACGGAATCAGATTGATATTTGCTGTTATATCATCCCCCTGGTGAATATCTGACGGTGGCGTTATCACGATTGTAGTAGTATCTCCGTTATTTAAAAACTCTTTTGGGAAAATAGTCACAGGAATCAGTCCTTTAACTTTGCAAACATTTGGATCATTTGATTCAGCGGTAAATTCAAGTTGACCGGCGGAGTGCGCAGTTACAACAGGATTAGGTATTGTAGTGGAATTCAAGGATAATTGTCCATTATTTATTGTCCAATGAAAATCTGTATAATTCGGATTTCCTAAAATTATGGTAGCTGATGAATCCAAACAAAGCTGAATGTCATTTGAATTATCCTGAAGGACCTTCCCAGGAGACAATTGAATAAATCCCCGAGCACCACAAAATTGTTTAGGATCAAAAGCCATCGCTGTGACTACTACATTCACTGCACCATCTGCATTGACAGTGACTGAAGGATTAAGACAATCAGTACAATCCAAAGAAGCATCTCCAAAATCTATTGACCAGTTGAAATTGAATAACCCATCAGGATTGAGTATGGTGATAGGTACCACATCACCACCGCAAACTACCTGATCAGCAGAAAGATTTATGATCTCAATTGGTGGTATCCGTATATTCAGATTTGCACCTACAGGACATTCCAGGATTTTTCCTGAAAACTGATATGCTTGTGAAGAACCCGGAGCACCAATAACTGTCACATTCGGATTGAGACATTTTGTGCAGCTAAGCCCTTCTTCAGGGGTCCATTCAGGTTCTGTGACCTGGTTAGAAAGTATCACGACATTGAATGATTCCCCGGGACATAATGTAGTATCACTCACAGAAATTGGAACGGATGATGGCACTACATTGATCAGAATTGAATCAGTACTCCTGCATGCATTATTGAAGTTTTCACGGATATACAACGTTGTATCCTGAAGAGTTAACGCTGCATTTAATATCCCATTATCTGAGTCGAATGTGCCGTTAGTATAGGGTATCCAGTTGAAAGCAATATCAGGAAAATCAAGTGAATCAAAAGACGGAGAAAAAAGGGCTACCTTTTCACCGGCACAATAGTGATCCTTAAAAGGAGCTATATCAATATGCATGTCTGCAGGAAGCGAATCAACCCTTACTACTACACGATCAATTGCTGTACATACGCCAATATTTGACTGGAGTATATAAGTGGTGGTGACAATCGGTTTGGCTACTGGATTTAGCGAATTCGGATTGCTTAGTGAGTCGGTAGGTATCCATTTGAACGCCGTAGCAAGGCCTTCTAATGTACCATGCAGAATTGCACCCTGGTCATCTTTACAGATAAAGACAGTATCAGGATTCGTGATATCCACAATGGCAAGATTAAAATATACACTATCCTTTGCGCCACATGTCTTGCTTCCTACTGTTGCATAATACCAGCCTGATTCCTGTGGCATAACAGTTGCTGCCTCTCCTAAGGAATCAATAAATACATTGGCAGGGGACCAATGAATTTCAGCATCAGAAGTAGCCAGAAGAACATAGGGTAAATTTCTACACCATTTTATTGTATCCGTGGCACTATTTATTTGAACTGAATAAGCATCAGCTATAGCAGTTTCCAGGGTGATCGTTCCTGAGTTTGTTCCGGCCAGGAAAGCTATTTCCCATGACAAAGTCTCCAGACCCTCAATCAATGCATCATTTACTACAGTAATGGGAATGACAACTACAGAATCTTTCGGAAGCATCGTGACAGGAAATGAACCCGGGGGAAAGTTATAATCCACTCCAGCCTGTGCAGCACCTAAATCACTAATAAAAATAAGTGTGGTATCTGTATTGTCGACACCTCGCCTGATAATCAGATGATATGGGCCACCACACTTTTCTGACAAGATACCTGCTCCACCCGGGGTGTTCAAGGAAGCTGTCAGCAAGGTTTGTCCCTGCAGAAGAGTCAGTATGCCTAAGAGCACACTCGTAAGAATGAATCTGGTAAAGGTGGGTATTGCCATTTTTATTGACATAGAATGAGCACTTTTCTAAGAACGGTAAAAATAATCTTTTTTAGATAGGTCCCTTGGCCCTATTCTTCATCTTTGCAATTCGCAAGACATGCATTGACCTCTTCTGTTGTAACGGCTATTGTGATTGAAGCGTATTCCTGCCTCAGATAATTGACCAGGTTAGCCAATTCTACGTCATTAAGCCTCTTATTTGCAGGCATCTGCTGGCCGGTTAACTCATTTTTATCGAGTCCAAGACGGATCAGACATATCAGGCATTCAGGGGTAGAACGGAAAAGGTCAGAAGATTTGAGGGATGGGATCAACTTTGCCAGGCCGCTTCCATCTTCCATGTGACAGCTTTCACAATTGATTTTATAAAGCTCATGTCCCTGCCTGTAAGGATTGGAGTGACAAGAAGCACCGGTAGATACAAGAAGTGCGAGGTAAATAAAACGACGGATAAACAGGTACAATGAATTTCAATTAAATGCTTAGTAAGCTATTTATATTCTTCGGCAAGGAGCTTATCCACAGTTGAAAAAAATGAGGTTACTGACTCCGGGTCTGTGCCTTCACAAAATCCACGCACATGCCTGTTCTTATCAAGAAGAATTATTCTGCCACTGTGATCAAAACCTTTCGGAGCCGAAGGGTCATCTACGACACTTACAAAATATTGATCTGCCAGGTAGAAAATAGAATCTTTTTCCGCAGTCAGAAATTTCCATTTCCCGGTATCAACTCCCAGATTGTGTGCATACCGATGAAGTACGGTCACGGAATCATGGCGTTGATCGATCGTATGAGATAAAAGCATGACCCTGTTGTCATCTTTATATTTGTTGTATAGCCTCAACATTTGTTTCTGCACTTTTGGACAAATGCTGGGGCATGAAATAAAAAAGAAATCGGCCAGAAATATTTTATCTCCATAACCTGAGATTCGTATTTGCTGGCTGTCCTGATCAGTCAAAAGATAATCCGGAACAAGATGAGATATCGTATCCCCATTGACTACTTCCTTATTACCTAGATATGGTAATCTCTTGTTTTCCTTTCTACAAGCAAAGCTTAGAAATAAAAATGGAACGAATAAAATGAGAACAGACCTGGATGTCAAAAGTCTCAGGAAGGATGTGCAGCTAACCATGCTTTCGCTTTTTCAATCGTATCATCGATGTTCTTATTGATCTGAGTGATTTTCACAAGTTCCTGCTTCATAAATTCAAGCATCACATCCGGCTGAAGTTTAGCTCTCATCGGTGTATAATACTCCATCCAGTCCAGC
>JBDUAU010000576.1:0-4906 GCA_040004485.1 Saprospiraceae bacterium | reverse complement strand
GAATTATGGATTTGGAGGAAACTCAAAGTTAAATGCTTTTTTGGAAATGGATTTCTCAACTGTCACTTCCAGAAAATGAGTTTTACCTGCTTCCAGAAAATGATTACCATGGGCTTTGTTGATCAGATCAATATTATTGGATTTATGATAGCTGGTATTGTTGATCCTGATTGGTTCGATATGAAAACCAAATTTTGTAATTTTCGAAAGATCATTAATGTGGAGGTAAAAACAATCAATTTCTTCATTTTCGTAACGGTGCTTTATCTTAATCTCTTCCTTTTCATCTTCATTTCCAAAATAGAAACGGGTTATAAAATCCTCAACAGGATTTCCTAATTGATCGATAACCCGGATATTTAACATTGAAAAAGGAGGAAAATTACTTTCGACGGATGCATTTGATTCACTACAATCCAATATGGTCAAAATATTTTGATAGACATCATCTTCTTTGTGCTTTATAGCAGCCAGTATTCCGTATTTTTCTCCGAAATGATTTCGTTCCGGAAAGATCACCACAGGTATGGAAGAGATTTGTTTGACAGAAGAAGATTCAATAGTCTCATTGGTTTTTAACCTGACTCCCTTCATGTTCAGGTTGGATGATGCAAACCTGACGGTATTGTCTGAACCAGCCTCCTCAAAACCAGGAATATCGAGATGAAAATATCCATCAATCCTTTCCAGAAATCCCGGGAAACTAATATCGTTACGGACACCTTGCAAGTGAAATATTTTTAAACCGGGAATGGACAAGTCCAATTGTTGATCAAGCCAGCTCCAATTAAGCTTCCATGTAAAATGAGAACCAAGCATCAATGCATCAAGCAATTTGTTACCCCATTCCCAGGGCAATTTTTTACCATATCCGGCGAGAAGAGAACCGTTATTAGCCGGAGCCACCATGATTAAGTTTCTCACCGGTGATACTTTGGCTCCTGTATAAAAATCCGAAAGCCATTTGCGAACAATCAATGCACCCGTACTGTGCACAATAATATCAAAGGGAAATACAATTCCATTTTCCGGATCGTTAATCGATTTTTCCAGGGCTATCGAAAAATCATCAATTGCCAGCTGATCATCTCCGGAAATATATGTACCAAGGTGTTGTTGTACCACATTATATCCTTCGCCCTCCAATAGCAATGGCAGATTGCCATAATTTGTATTGTCGCCCGACCAACCATGAAGGAAAAGGACATTCTGTTTTGGCATATATAGTTCGGTTAATATCAGAAATGATTGATTTGATTAAAATGACGCGAGAGGAGAATATCTTCGTTTGAGTTCACATCATCAGCCCTTAACCAGGGTAAAACTATAAAACCATTCTATTAAATATCTATATAATAAACTATAATAACCTCAAGATAGTAAAAACAGGTTTCGTACGGTCGGAAAAGCAGACAAATAAAGGGACAAACCTCGAAAACTATCCTGTGCCCGGGACTAGCCTATGCTGGTTTATCAGGACTTGCAAAAATATCTACCAACGCATCAATAGAAACTATACAAGAAACGTCACAGCATTTATCTACTTTTAAGTTCGTTTACTACCGACGCGATTTATCATTGTCCATACAATTTGTATAGGTTATATCTCTACTGTTCTCGCTAAAAAATACTCATGTTGATTAATGCCGAAATCATACTGAAACAAAAAGATTTTTTCCTATCCAGCCAAACCAAAAAAATCGATTTTAGAATCGGGCAACTAAAAAAACTAAAATCGATTCTCCGGGAAGGAGAATCTCTTCTTTACAAGGCCATCTATGATGATTTTAAAAAGTCAGAATTCGATACCTATGCATCAGAACTGAGCTTTGTCTATAGGGAGATTGATGAGGCCATAAAGAAACTTCCGAAATGGTCTAAGCGAAAGTTAGCCATCACCAATATCATTAACCTGCCCAGTCTAAATTATATTATTCCTGAGCCACTGGGAACTTGCCTGATCATGGGTGCATGGAACTATCCATATATGTTGTCGCTGCTTCCAATGATCTCTGCGATGGCAGCAGGGAATACGGTTATACTGAAACCAAGTGAAATCCCGGTAGCTACAAGTGCCGCTATGGCAAAGCTGATCAATGAAAATTTTGATCCGAATTATATAGTGGTGGTCGAAGGAGGTATAAATGAAACTACCGAACTATTGAATCAAAAATTTGATAAAATATTTTTTACAGGGAGTACTTCAGTCGGAAAAATCGTCTATCAGGCGGCAGCAAAAAATCTAACACCTGTCACACTTGAACTGGGTGGAAAGAGTCCTGCGATCATCACCAAAGGCAGCAATCTGAAAGATTCCGCAAAACGGATCGTTTGGGCAAAATTTTTAAATGCGGGACAAACATGTATTGCACCGGATTACATACTGATCGATGAATCGATGAAAGATACTTTTCTCCGTCACGCTACAGATTATATCCGGTTATTTGATTACGCATTCGAGCATGATAATTATGTTCAGATCATCAACGAAAAGAATTTTAACCGACTGATAGCATTATTGGATAAAAATAAAATTTACTTTGGAGGTGAATCAGATTTGCAGAAACGATACATTGCTCCAACTATATTAACTGATATCACATTTGATGATTCTATTATGGATGATGAAATATTTGGTCCTCTGCTACCGGTGATTTCTTATACGGACCTGAGTAAGGCTATATATGAAGTAAATGCGAGACCGAAACCATTAGCATGTTATATTTTTACTGAAGATCATAAGGTGAGAGACAGGTTATTACGTGAAATATCATTTGGTGGCGGAGCTGTAAATGATACGATGATGCAAATCTCCAATCATCATTTACCATTTGGCGGAGTAGGAGAAAGCGGAATGGGAAATTATCATAGTAAAGCCGGTTTTGCCGCTTTCACACATTATAAAGGTATCATTGATAAACCTTTTTGGTTTGAACTCAATCTAAAATATCCTCCTTATTCAAAATCAAAACTTTCGTGGATAAAGCGGATAATGAAATTGTAATTTTTGCCCCTATGCTTCGACCTACTTTACTTAACCTTGGGCTACAGCTCAGCAACCATCGTAAATCAAAATGATCTTCGAACCTTTCCAAATCAAAAACCTGCATTTCAAAAATCGCATCCTCCGCTCTTCAATTGGGGGCAGGACTTCCTTTTATGATGGGACAGTAACATCAGCATTTAAAAATTTTGAAAAAAGATTCGCTGAAAATGATGTAGCCGGCATTATCTCAGCGACGATCGCGGTTGATGACAAAAGGGCATCGCCAATGGAATATCCGAAATTGACACATGACCGGTTTATTAAGCCATTTGCTGAAGCGATAAAAGCGGTGCATCAATATGACTGCCGGTATATTGTCCAGATCGGAGAAGCCGGTGCACATACACAGACTAGCTTATTCAGTCAAAAGGAAGATTCCAAATCATCCTCTACCCTATTTGATTTTTTCTATGGGTATGTCAATCGTCATCATGCGATGACCGAAGAAGAGATCAATAAAGTGATCAGTAACTACGCTGAAGCTGCAAGACGAGTGCGTGAAGCAGGTGCTGACGGAGTTGAAATTACTGCATCAAAAGGCTATCTCATTCAGCAATTTTTAAACCCTGCTGTAAATCGCCGCACGGACAGATATGGCGGATCTATAGACAAAAGATTTCAGCTCCTGGAAGACATTATTATCGCTACAAAGAAAAAAGTTGGCGATGATTTTCCGATTGGTGTCAGACTTTCCTCGGCTGATTACAATTATTTGCCTGTGAATATTCGTCTGCCGATTCGATTTCCATTGAATGAATGGTATTTCGGTAACACCATCAAAGAGAATTTATATTATGGTCATAAATTAAAAGCACTTGGAGTCGATTATCTGCATATCGATATGGGTTATGGCTTTCCAAATCCAAAAGGAAATCCAGGTCAATTTCCTGTACATGAGATAAAGATGTTTACAAATGCCGGCCGTCATCTTTCACTAAAATCGTGGGCCAGATCTGTAAGCTTTAATATGCTACCGGAATTTATTTTAAGTCCTATCATGAATATAGGCTGGAAATATGTGCCCGGAATTTCTGCTGATCATGCAAAACGATTTAAAGATGAAGTCGGACTTCCTGTCATTGCGAATGGAGGTTTCCAGGAAAGGGATTTTATTGAAAAGACGTTGATTGCACAAAAATGTGATATGGTAGCGATGGCCAGACCATTGCTGGCCAATGTAAATCTTGTCAAACTCTTTCAACAGGGTGTGAACATGCCTGAAAAACCCTGTACGCATTGTAACCGATGTCCTGTAAGAACGGCAACATATCCACTCGGTTGTTATGATATTACAAGATTCAATTCACAGGATGAGATGGAGGAACAGATCATACGTTGGGTAGCATCGAGTGATGAATGGATGAGCCAGGAACAATCAGCTGCTAATAGTGCTTCGAAATGAGATTTTTCTTACTGATTATTTTAGGTCTTCTGGACATAGGGTGCCTGATAGCTATGATTTCATTATGGCGATCATCCCATTATCCTGGCGCAGAGATTGGAAATATGGACGGTAGTCTTGCAAAGATTTGTGCGGGTTTATTTCTGGGCATCACATTGGTGATATTTGGTATCTTTTATTTTAAGAAATAGTACATATGCCATCTTCATTTCAAATACTGATTATTCCTGCCAGATTAAAAATTACTTCATTGTTTTTAATTTTGTCATTTCTATCTTCTCATACTATTTTTTCAGCCACTTATCCAGCCTTACCACAGATTTTTATTCAAACACCTTTTGAGCTTCCGGTCGGTGGACAGTATATCATTGCTTCGAATAGCATCGCTTTTCAGTCTGCACTTAATTCCTCACAAGCTGGCGACATCATTCAATTACAAGCAGGGACAATTTATACGG
>JBDUAU010000670.1:0-4908 GCA_040004485.1 Saprospiraceae bacterium | reverse complement strand
AATAAATCGGCATTCCATTTGAAATGCCACCCTGGATTCCACCTGAATGATTAGTTTTCGTGACCACGAATTCGCCATCTTTTTCGAATACATCATTGTGCTGACTGCCTCTCATGCGGGACCCTTCAAAACCGGAACCAAATTCAAATCCTTTGCATGCATTTATACTGAGCATAGCCTGGCCCAGATCAGCATGTAGCTTATGAAAAACAGGTTCTCCTAATCCTATCGGACATCCTTTAATGACGCAGGTAATGATTCCTCCAACTGTATCTCCATCTTTTTTTATTTGTTCGATGAGCGTTTGCATTTCTACCGCCATCGCACGATTGGGACAACGCACAACATTTTTTTCTGCTTCTATAAAATCATACGAATCTATTTCAGCATTTAATTGCAATTCACCAACCGAGGTTACACCTGCATTTATCTCAACGCCTTCTTTTTTCAAGATCAACTTTGCAATAGCACCCGCAGCAACCCAATTGGCCGTCTCTCTTGCAGAGGAACGACCGCCCCCACGATGATCCCTTGTACCATATTTTTTATGATAGGTAAAATCTGCATGAGAAGGACGATAAGTTTGTTCGACATGATCATAATCAGATGATCGGCTATCTTCATTCGCAATAAGAATAAGAATAGGTGCGCCCGTAGATTTTCCTTCATAAACCCCAGATTGGATTGTAATCTTATCACCTTCTTTACGTTGCGTAGTGATATGCGATTGACCCGGTCGTCGTCGATCTAATTCATGCTGAATATAATCCGTATCAATTTCAATCCCCGGTGGACAACCATCAATGATGACTCCCAGACCAGGGCCATGAGATTCACCTGCCGTAGTTATTCTGAATATTCTTCCTAAACTATTACTTGCCATTTGTATTTAGCACTGCACTTGTTACGTCGAAAGATACAGACTCGGAATGAATATGTCGATGAGAAAGGGTCAGAGCATCGAGTTTAGTCAATTGTCTTTGGTTTTAAATTTATCTTTTAATTTGAATATGCATTTTATCCTTTATTAAAAGTGACCATAGACCAATTTCTATTGAATAAACTCGCTGCTAAGACCATTCACCTTTGGTCCATTGAATGTTAATTATAACATAACTAACCTGATATATCTGCATTGAAATCCTATTTTTGCTTTACACATGTCCCATTTCGTAGATATTTCACCATCAGCTGAAGAGCAGCTTGAGTTTCATAAAATCAGGGAGTTGCTTGCCGGCTACACACGTGGCATTCACGGCAGGAACTCATGTCTTGATTTGCACCCTTCAGCCGACATCGATGCTATTCGTTTCCGCCTGGATGAAATATTCGAATATGCTGATATTTCCACATTATCCTCACGTATTCAACTCAATCCATATGAAGAGGTGACCACTTCATTAGAGCATCTCGCTATTGATGGTTATGTCATTCCTCAGGAAGATATTCATGAAATGGGAAAACAGATGGAACAAGTCCGGCATGTACACCAATTTTTCGAAAAGCCTGATTACCGTCGGGATTATCCGACGATAAGTCAATGGACTTCCCAGGCTTTAAACCCTGCCTCGTTAATAAAAAAGATAAGAGTAATCATTGATGAAAAAGGAGATGTCAGGCCAGATGCATCACCTGAACTGCTCTCCATTTCAAGGGCTATTGAAACAGAAGCTTCAAAACTCAACAGGGAATTCCAAAGATTAATCATCAGATACAAAGGTGAAGGCTGGCTCACAGATACTGTCGAGTCCATTCGATCAGGAAGAAGGGTACTCTGTGTACAAGCCGAGTATAAAAGAAAAATTAAAGGGATCATTCACGATGAATCGACTACGGGTCGAACAGCATTTATCGAACCAGACGTCATCGTAGAAATCAATAACAACATCATTGAATTCGAAGGTGATTTCAAAAAAGAGGTATTAAGATTATTGCGGGAATTATGTCATTTTCTTCGGCCGTTCAGAGAGGACATCGAAGCTGTGTGTAGTTTGATACATCATTGGGATATAGTTCAGGCTATGACGATATTAGGAAATGCATATAAAGGTACACGACCTAAAATTCAGAATGAAGCAACACTCCATCTGCTTCAGGCGAGGCATCCCCTTTTATACATTAAGAATAAAACGAAAGGAAAAGATGTCATTGCATTTGACCTCGTATTGAATCCTCCTAACCGACTATTGATCCTCAGTGGTCCAAATGCCGGTGGGAAGTCTATCCTGATGAAGGCTACAGGATTGATCCAGGTGATGACTCAATGTGGCATGTTGATTCCGGCTGATGGTGCTTCTGTGATCAGTGTCATGAAGCGAATATCCGTAGACATAGGTGATCAGCAATCTATTGAAGAGGACCTGTCAACATATAGTTCGCGGTTGAAAAATATGAAGGATACATTAGCTACTGCTGATGATGCTACACTGATTCTTGTGGATGAATTTGGTTCAGGTACGGATCCTAAAATTGGTGGAGCCATTGCAGAGGCCATTTTGGACACCTTAGTCAAGCGTCATTCTTTTGGAGTATTGACCACACATTATCCAAATATCAAAATGTATGCTCACCGCACAAAAGGGGTTGTCAACGGAGCGATGATGTTTGATAAAGAACGCATCAGTCCTACATATCAGTTAAAAATTGGAAAGCCTGGAAGTTCATTTGCCTTCGAAATTGCTGAGCGCACAGGCTTGCCGCAGGATGTAATCGATTATGCAAGAAAGGCTGCAGGAACACAAACCGTAGAACTTGAAGACCTCATACATGATCTCGATGACAAAACACAAAAGCTCGATACAGAAATTAAATCTGTAAAAGACAGACAAAGAGAACTTGACAGGTTGATCGCCAATTACGAACAATTGAGACTGGACCTTGAGATAAAAAGAAAGCGATTTAAGATTGATCAGAAAAAAGCTTCTCTCCAGGAAGTATCCCAGTACAGTCAGGAAATGAACAAGCTGATGAAAGATTTGAGAAAGGAAAAAGATGCGGAGAAAGCTAAAGAACAGATAGAACGCATCAAGGAAAAACAAAAGGGATTCAGCACTGAAATAAAAACACTTGCTGATGATTTGATTGATGTATCCGGTGTGAAAAATGAGTTTCATGCTGGTGATCATGTCAAGTTGAGTTCAACCCAACAGGTAGGCATTATTGAGCGAATTGTGAAAAATAATGCTGTAGTGCTGATTGGTCAGTTGCAAATGACAATTCCTTTTACAGAATTGGTGCCTGCTAAAGCTCCAATAGAAATAAAAACAGAGCGCAGCCTTCAAAAGGATGTTGTGGATTATACGAAGTTTGAAAATGAATTGGATATACGAGGCATGCTTCCTGAAGAAGCTCTGCACTATCTGGAGAGATTTATTGATGCCGCTTTCATGAGTAATCAGTACCAAATCAGAATTGTCCATGGGAAAGGAACAGGGGCCTTACGGCAGATAGTGGCCAGAACGATGAAGGTCTACCCATTCAAAACTATTCAATTTGCTGAAAAAAATCAGGGTGGGGATGGGGTCACGATAGGGATAATTTAGGAGGCGAAGAGATAGAAGAGGCAGAAGAGGTAGAAAGGGCGGAAGAGGCAGAAGAGGTAGAAAGGGCAGAAGAGGCAGAAGAGGCAGAAAGAGTAGAAGCGGCGGAAGAGGCAGATGCTTCGACCTGCTTTCTCTCATCCTTGTGCTACAGCTCAACCAGGCAGAAGAGGCAGAAAGGGATTCAAATGACTAAATCACCAGATCACCAGATCGCAAAATCACCAGATCACCTGATCATGCTTCGACCTTCACTCACTCATCCTTGTGCTACAGCTCAGCAACCGCTTGATCACTCGATCATTTCATGAGCCATCCGATGTGGCCATCATTGATGTAATAAAAAATAGCCCCGACGATGACGGGGATGATGATTGAAATAATCATCACTTTGTAATACCATCCCGGGATGCGTGAAGGCTCAATCCAATCTGCAATCAACGCCAGGAACAGGATGATGAAAATCATAGTCGGAAAAATCAGTGTGATATATGATGCTACATATTCGTTCCAAAGCCAGATCGAAAGATAGGTCACGGCCTGCACCAGGATAATGATCAGGAGGTATTGATTTTGTTGGCCTTGTTTCGAAGAAAACATCCTATTCGGGAACTATTTGAGTGTGCAATATATTGAAGCCCTTTGTGGTTTATACTTCCATTATGATCAAATTTCAAAAACTCCTCTTCCTGTCAATATTTATAGGTGCATTCGGCCTGGTTGTGGCTCAGACTCCGAAAGAATTTGAAGCTAATTATGCTAAGCGCATTAAACTGGAAATGATCAACGGCGTCTATATTCCTGTTGATCTTGAAGATGCATTTTCAGAACTCACTCGTCTTTCGGATGCAGCAGGTATTGCCAACTTTAAAAATGCACCTGATTCATTGATTGCCAAAAGCCATTTTGGGCTTGTGAAATGGGTGCAGTTAAACTGGGGTTTAGATGAAGGATCCAGATTATCACATTATCTGAAATTGAAAGGTATCTCTGTTCCGGATGACATGGCCAGGGTTATCGTTTTATTATATCACCGTCACCTGAATGGCCAGCCTTTAATGTTCGAAGCTGAAGTCGCAAAGATTGCAAAACGTATGGATCTGGAAAAAATGAAACGTGACTCAACACAAGTGATCAAGATCATAGAAAAAAGACCACATAAAGAGTAACGAATAACGAATAACGAGTAACGAATAAAGAGTAACGAGTAATGAATAACGAATAACGAATAAGAAGTTCCGAGTAACGAACATGTTAAAATAAATACCACATTCACTCATCTCACATCACTCATCACTTATCTTACATCTTACATCTCTGTTTCGTCCTGAAAAAAGTTGACAGGTTAAAACTGTTCAACCATGCAAAC
>JBDUAU010000070.1:0-4919 GCA_040004485.1 Saprospiraceae bacterium | reverse complement strand
TATACAATGTGGGTGGTATGTTTCTAAAAAAATATAATTATCAACACTGGAAACTGAAATTCTCAACCAATTAATTTTCAGTGGTAAACATATTAAGCTTTATGCATATGGATACCCCTCATTTCGTATTTAAAAATATCTTATACACCAAAATTATATCTTTGGCTCATGCGCCTGAAGAGTCTGGAATTAAAGGGGTTTAAAAGCTTCGCCAATGATACACTCCTTCATTTTGATGAAGATGTAATAGGGATTGTGGGTCCAAATGGATCCGGCAAATCCAATGTAGTCGATGCTATACGCTGGGTTCTCGGCGAACAAAAAGGCAAGGAGCTCCGCCTTGAAAATATGGGCGACGTGATCTTCAACGGTACTAAAAAACGCAAAGCAAGTGCCGCTGCTTCAGTCGCCATCACTTTCGACAACAACCTTGGCCTTCTCCCATCCGAATACCAGGAAGTCGTGATTTCAAGACACCTCTACCGAAGCGGCGAAAGCGAATACAAACTGAATGGCGTCACCTGCAGGTTAAAAGATATTCAATCGATCCTGATTGATACAGGGATAGGTTCCAATTCATATGCCATCATCGCTCTCGGCATGGTGGATGATATCCTCTACGACAAAGACAATGCAAGACGGAAGATGTTTGAGCAGGCGGCCGGCATCTCGAAATACAAAAAGCGGAAACATGAAACCATGTTAAAGCTTAAACTTACGTCCGATGATCTGATTCGTATCGATGATATCCTTAAAGAAATCCAGACGAATCTTGAATTATTAGAAAAACAGGCGAAGAGAACACGCAAGTATGTTGAACTAAAAAGTGATTACAAATCATTAAGTCTCACACTTGGAGCAAGAAATAATTTTGAACTCCGCGATCAGTTCGCACAGTCTGAAAAAAAGATCCAGGATGAAACCGACAATTATTCAAGACTTGATGCAGACCTGAGTGTGTTGCATGCGCATCTTGAGAAATTAAGAAAAGATCATCTTGGTGATGAGCTTACTGTTGGTTCATTCCAAAGAGAATTAAATGAACTGGTTGCAAACATACGCACCATAGAAAATGAGAAAAGCCTGGCTGATCAGAAAATAGTATTTATCAGGCAGAACAAACAAAATCTGGAAACGCAGATCTCCATGGCTACAAAGCGCCTGGAAAAATTGAATGATGAAATCCTGGCTTTAAAGACCAGTTATGCGGAAAATGAACAGATACTGAACGAACATCAATCAATATTGACTGAATCACAACATCAACGTGACGAAATAGCCAGGAAGTACGAGGAGATGATGAGCAATCGTGAAGCTGTAAGTAACCTTCACCAGCAATTTGAAAAAGAAGTTTTTGACCTTGAAAAAAACATAGCTGTTTTCATCAACAATGCAGACATCATCAATAATGAAAACAAAATCGTTGCAGATGAAACACATAAGCTTACCCTTGAGCACGAACAACTAAAACAACATTTAAAGGAGGAAGAAGAACAAAAAGAAATAGCTGCAAATGCATTAGCTACTCTTGAAGAACAGGAATTGAATCGAATGCGAACGATTCGTGAACTTGAAATAGATCTTACTGCACAATTAGATCATCTTCGTCAGACTCAACGCACACTCGATGCGCGTACGCATGAAGCTGAATTGCTCAAGGATATGATATCCAATCTTGAAGGATTTCCTGAGTCTATTAAATTTTTAAATAAAACACAAGACTGGAATGTAACAGCGCCACTATTGTCCGATGTCATTTATTGTGATCAGCAGCATCGTGTCATTGTCGAACAAATTCTTGAACCATATCTCAATTACTATGTAGTTAAAACATGGGATGAGGCAGCGCGTGCTGTGAAACTTCTCAGCTTTGCGCAAAAAGGAAGAGCAAACTTTTTTATACTCTCAGAATACAATGAAAACCCAACTATCATTGACTTTCGGGGATTATCACCACTGCTGGCCAATCTTGAAATCGAACACGGATATGAGAACCTTGTACGGCAATTGTTGCACAAAGTATACGTGACAGAAGGATCTCCGCTTGATATAAATTGGGAAGAATATCATCTTAAAGGGATGACCGTCATTGATAAACAAGCGCAAATGATACGGCGCTCTCATCAATTGGCAGGCGGAAGTATTGGTTTATTCGAAGGAAAAAAATTAGGCCGAAAGAAGCATCTTGATCATCTCGAACAGGAAATAATAACGCTTCGAAATGAATGGCATCAATTGCAATCCGGAGTGCAGCATACACAGACCAAACTTGCCTCATTACAGGCTGTTGATATCAGTGGACAATTGCAATCTACCAGGTCACATGTAGTTGGTCTGCTGCAGTCATGGGCAGAAACAAATAGCAGGCTTAACCATGTACGGGAGCGAAAAGAAGAAAACGATCGCCGGCACCATAAAAACAATGAGTCTCTACGTGAAATAGAATTAAAAATGGAGGCCGCGACATCTGAACTTGAAGAGAAGAAAAGCAAATACAGGGACTATGCTCAATCCATGGAACAATCGGAAGAGCATTATTATGATATTCAACGCCAACTCAATACTGCTGAAGCAGCAAGCAATGAATTAAAGCTTCAGGAAATACACTTAACCAATAAATTAGAAAGTCTTGGTCGTGAGCTTAAATATCACATTGACCAGCAACATCAGCTTCATCAAAATACCACTTTGCAGCAAACGCAGATTGAATCTGATATCGTAGAGCTGGAAAATATGATCATGCTTTCGTCTGCCATGTCAACTGACCTTCAGGAAAAATATCTGGAGAAAAAAACAAGGGAGATCACACTCACGGAGGTCGAACAGAATTATTACGAGCAACGAAATCAAATAAGCGCTGCCGAAGAAAAAATAAAAATTGTTGAAAAACAAAAAAATGCACTTCAGTATCTCATCAATGAGATGAAAGACCACCACAGTCAACTTAAGTATAAGTTGATCGCCATATCTGAACGAATGGAAGTGGAATTTGGCGTCAGGCTGGAGGACATCACCACTGAACATATGAATGAAGAGCTTCCACTTGATGAACTTGAAGCTAAAGTGCTCAGACTGCGCAACCGATTAGAAAATTATGGTGAGATCAATCCTATGGCCATTGAAGCCTATGAGGAGATCAAGATCAGGTATGACAACATCAATAATCAACGCCAGGACGTCATCAGCGCGAAAGAATCTTTGCTTTCTACCATAACTGAAATAGAACTCACCGCCACAAGCCAGTTTATGGAAGCGTTCGACAAAGTCCGTGAGAATTTTATCGAAGTATTTCGGAGCCTATTCACTGATGATGATACTTGTGATCTTATCCTTATGGATCCGACCGATCCTCTTGAATCGGCCATTGATATCATCGCCAAGCCAAAAGGAAAAAGGCCTAAATCACTATCTCAGTTATCAGGAGGTGAAAAGACACTCACAGCAATTGCACTTCTGTTTGCACTATACCTGATGAAGCCTGCACCTTTCTGTGTATTTGATGAAGTAGATGCGCCCCTGGATGATGCTAACATCCAGAAGTTCAATAAAATCATCAAGAGGTTCTCTGCCCAATCACAGTTCATCATCGTGACACACAATAAAACAACCATGGCTGCTGTGGATACCATCTACGGCGTCTTTATGGAAGAACAGGGTGTGTCCGGATTGAGCCAGGTTGATTTCCGGGCTTTTGATGATGCAGATATGCTTGCAATGCAGAATTAGCAATCTGTCAGTGGTGATCAGTGATATAGTGATCTAGTGATCTAGTGATCAGTGATATAGTGATCTAATGATCAGTAATCAATAATCAGTTTTGATTTCTTTTATCAAACTAAATTAGGTGACGGACTTTAAAAGTCAAATGCCAGATGTGCGCTTTTACTAGATTTTCTTATCCTGTTATCCAAATATACACACTCATCCATCTAGTCAACCACGGGTACCTGAACTGTAACACCCGGTTGAGTAATCTCAGGCTGAACCCTACCACAAGAATGTGTAGGAAGAGAAGATACATCTCATTCACCGGTTGTTGATCTGTGGTTGGTGAGCTAAAGCCCCGGGATGCGTAATAGCAGGCGTTGCACTGAGCTTGTCGAATGTGTCGAACCAAAGCACGAGGATGCGTAAAAGCAGGCGTTGCACTGAGCTTGTCGAATGTGTCGAACCATAGCACACGGTTGGTGAGCTGTAGCAAAAGGATGAGCAGAAGAAGATCGAACAAAGAATGAGTCAAAGCGGGCGTCACACTGAGCCGCACAAGGATGAGTGTAAGATGTCGAAGTGTCGAAGGATCGCCTTATTTACTATTCCTTAACCTTTAAAACGGACGTGGCCTTTTTTATTACGCGTTGATTTCCTTAAATTCACACGTTAAAAAAAATCTCTATATGGGCTGGAGAAGATTTAATGGGGAAAGGATTGAAGAAAATATCCTTGATGCTGTCCGTTCAACTGTTGCACGCGAAGTCGCTGATGGCTACAAACTAAAGGTCTGTATTGGTACGGATTCCCAGGTCAGGGGTACGATCACAGAGTATGCTACAGTGATTGTTTTCCTACGGGAAAAAAAAGGTGGCTTTATGTTTATACACAACGAAAAATCCGAGAAACAGATAAGCCTGCGAGAGCGCATGATTACTGAAGTATGGAAATCAGTTGAAGTTGCCTACAAACTTTGTGACCTTTTGGATGAATTTGAAATCGGTCTTGAAGTGCACGCAGATATCAATACTGACCCACATTTTAAATCCAATGAAGCACTAAAGGAAGCTATGGGATATATCCTTGGCATGGGCTTTGTCTTCAAAGCAAAACCGGATGCGTTTGCCAGTTCTTATTGTGCGGATAAAGTAGTGTAGTGAGACGTGAGACGTGAGACGTGAGATGTGAGATGTGAGTGTCTTGTCCTGCCA
>JBDUAU010000221.1:0-4933 GCA_040004485.1 Saprospiraceae bacterium | reverse complement strand
GGTCATGGCGCCTAACAGGAAAAATAAAATAGATGAAATTTCCCCTAAATGATGCATAAGTGAATCTACGCCATCCTCCGAAGAGTTCAGTTGTAAAATATATACTGTCCAGCATAATACTCCAGTCAATACCGCAGAGGCTGCTTTATTAATGCGCAAAGGGTGTTCAAGCGCAATGGCTATATAGCCAAGGATGAAGATGAGAATTGCCAGTGTTGCCATGTTGCAATATACCCCATCTAATTATTTGTTCGTTTATGAGTTATGCTTTTTTTGATGTGCTGTGTTTGCCTGGATGAAGCCATTTTACGCTAAACTTTGTCATCCATATGAGGTACAATGACTAAAAAATTAGCTCATTGTGTGTAAGAATAAAATAATAGTTGTGTTGGAATATATAAAGACTTTATAAAGATGGACCTTCTATAAACTTGTTTTATTAATGGCCTGTGACAAAGCGAAACTCCGCCTGGTTCCGGAAAAGACCTGCGGAAGGTGTTAAGGAAGTGACTCTTACATATATTTTTCTTAAACTCTATCATCAGGGCTTCTGGGGATGAAAAAGGGATTTTATCCTAAGATGAAATGGTTATTGGCAGACGCTATGGACGTTAAAAAAATATGGAGCCCAAATACATCATATATTTGCTAATGAATTCTATTCCTATCCTCTACGGAATTCCTTTTACAGCGATTTGATTTTTTTGAATATATCCCATGTCTTCATGACTACCTGATGCTGCAAATTCGTTTGTGTCTCATTTTGTCAAGAAGTAAATTTTAATTCCATGAACATGAAAAAGAAAGTAACCTACTTTCTATGGCTGGCTTTTTGTCTGGTCCAATCGCTTAGCGCCCAGAAAGGAATAGTCTCTTCCGGAGGTGATCATTTTTCCCAAGATGGTTCAATTGCCTATTCCGTAGGACAGGTTGCGTATGCAACCATTCATGGTGAAACTGGAAATGTCAATCCAGGTCTTCAACAACCATTTCACTTTAGCATTGTGGGAGTAGTTGACTTTCATTCGGACTATTTATTTCATCTCTACCCTAATCCTGCAAATCAGTTTTTGTGTCTTCAGATATCCACTGGTGAGAGCTTCACCAGCGACCAGGATTTTATAGCGAAAGTCTATGATGTTAAAGGAAATCTTCTGATTAACCAAAGACTATTGGATAATATCAATACCATTTTGATCCGTGATTTGCCGGAGGCTCCCTATTTCGTTCAGATCTGGCAGTCAAAAAAATTCGTTCAATCAATTTCATTTACTAAAAATAATTAAGCCATGAAAAATATACGCTCTTTTCTAATCCTGGTGATCCTGACGTCAGCAAGTAGCTTTGGGATTGCACAATCACCAAACAAGATGAGTTACCAGGCGGTGATACGAAATGGTAGTGGAGAATTGATTTCAAATCACGAAGTGCGCACTAAGGTCAGTATTTTAAAAGACTCTCCTAATGGCACAAAGGTTTATTCAGAAATTCACCTTTCAACCACAAATGCGAACGGACTAACCAGTTTTGTAATAGGTAACGGGACATCCGTCAGTGGAGATATTGCGATCATTAACTGGGAACAAGGTCCTTATTTTATTAAAACAGAAACCGATCCTGTGGGAGGAACATCATTTTCCATTTCAGGAACAAGCGAGCTTCTCAGTGTTCCTTTTGCTTTATTTGCAGCGAATGGTGGTACTCAGGGTCCAAGGGGCCTACAAGGAGATAAAGGAGATAAAGGGGACAAAGGTTTCAATGGAGTTAATGGTACAAATGGTATAGACGGAGAGAAAGGAAGCAAGGGTGATCCTGGTCCACAGGGCCTTATTGGTCCCAAAGGTGATAAAGGCGACATAGGTGAGAGAGGAGATCTTGGAGATGATGGACCCAAAGGAGATAAGGGTGATAAAGGAGACCAAGGGAATGTAGGACCCATGGGCAGCAAAGGGAATAAAGGAGACAAAGGTGATAAAGGAGATCAGGGCCTGCAGGGATTTCAGGGTGTACAGGGATTTCAGGGCCTGCAAGGTATAGAAGGCCTGCAGGGTCCTCCAGGACCTACCGGGGGCGCTAATCAACAAATTATTTTTAATGATAATAATGTCACTTCTGGAGACCCTGAATTCTTATTCGATAAAAGCACAAACAGTATAGTTCTGGGCTCAACAACAATCAATCCTAATGTGGCTTTTGAAATACAATCTGTCTCAGGGTCCTTTATGTTACCAAGGATGTCGACAGTGCAACGCAATCTACTTTCGGCTTCACCAGGCATGATGATTTATAATACTGAAGAGGATAAATTTCAGGGATACTCTAATGAATTTAGTTCTGCATCGGGAGCACAAAGTGAGGTAAGCTCGGCAGCTTATTCAATACACTGGAATGTCAATGAAATGACCGCTATAGCCCAAAGTTTCAAGCCTGCCCACAATGGTGAACTTCAACAAATTGAAATTAAGATCAACAATTTTGATCCTGGAATAGTATTATCAGTTACGCTGTATTCGGGATCAACACCCGGAGAAGGTGTTTTTCTGACTTCGGAACAATTTACTGTCGTGAACACAGGATGGAATATTGTAAATTTTCCTTCGGGTATTGAATTACATTCACACCTGAATTATTACTTTATTTTGAGCACATCTGAAGTAACCTCAGACCAGGCATCAGTATGGACAAGTCAGGGAAGTTCGGGTGGCGAACATATTGAAGGTTCAATATTTTATTTTAATTCTGATACAGAAGATTTTGAAGCTGATCTCTTAAACGATGTTGATTTTAATGTAATACAACGTATAAATTCTCCAGGTTGGAAGAATTTATATTAATGGGGCCTCGACCTATGAAGGTAATTAATAAAAAATACTATCATCGTTGTAGTAAAAATAATATTAATCCCATAAGCTATTGTTTTACCCGCGTTTGATCCATTCAATAACATAAGACATATTACAATCAAAGCAAATAATGTAAAAATGTATGCGGCGAGTTTGCGTGCGACTAGTATTTCGGTATATGTCATTCTTGTTGATCTTCTAAAAAGAAAGAATAGTATGAAGAACATACAGTTGACCAGTGTCAGTATACTTAACAGAGACATTGCAGCAGATTGATCCGGGAAGGCGTGCTTTTCCAAACTGGGTTTGACATTATTTTTTCCAAAGCAAGATTCTGATAATTTATTCAGGCTAAATAAAAAAAAAGAAGGAGGTCCTTTGACCTCCTGTATGGCCACATTTCATCCCTCGGCCACCTCTTTATTAAAGCAATGTCAATAAATCATAAAAACAGGTGTTCACCATAATATGATAGTCCTGGGATTCTAACCTGTTTGGGCAACGAAGGTTCTGGACCATCACAAAGGTCCTAAATAAGATATTATTAAAATATATTATTTGAATAGGAGAGTATAAAGATTTTATAAAGATTATTCCAATGAATCTTTAGGAATGATCTGAAACGAACCGATATCCTACGCCACTCTCAGTTAATATATACTTAGGGGTGTTGGCGTTCATTTCAATCTTTTTTCGAAGTTGACTCACAAAAACTCGTAAATATTGGGTTTCAGATTCATATGCTTTTCCCCATATTTCATTTAGTAAGAAACCATGCGTGAGCACTTTTCCCTCGTTTCTCATGAATATTGACAATAAGGCATATTCTGTTGTAGTAAGTTTTAAATACGTCTCATTAAAATGAATAGTTCTCGCTTCCAAATCAAATATAAACGGCCCGGAGACTATTTTACTATTGCCATCGCCTTTATTTTGCCTTCTCAGAGAAGTACGAGTTCGTGCAAGTAATTCACCAGTTCTAAATGGTTTGGTTATATAATCATCTGCGCCTAAATCAAGTGCTGAAATAATATCCTCCTCACGATTTTTTACTGAGATTATTATGATTGGATTTACAAACCAATGTCTTAAATCTTCCAAAACTTTAAGACCACTTTGGTCAGGTAAACCAAGGTCAAGTAAAATTAGATCCGGCTGTCTTGATGCTGCTAATGAAATGCCTTCTAAACCAGTAGTAGCGGTCAGAACTTTATAGTCACTGCTTTCGAGCACGATACTGAGCAGTTTCCGGATTTGAGGCTCGTCATCAATCACCAGAATTTGTGGTTTACTCATAAGTGAAATTTTGAACGAACGAAGATTCTGCCGGAATTTCTATTATAAAACAAGCTCCACCAGTTTTGTTATTTGTTAGTCTCACTTCCCCGTTATGTGCAGCAATAAATCCTTTTACAATGGATAATCCAAGTCCTGTTCCTTTGGAATTAGGATCTCCTATCCGGTAAAATTTATCAAAAACAGATTTAATTGTTGATTCAGTGAAGCCAGGGCCGTTATCTTTAACCCTTATTTGGCAGTTTCCTTTAATAAAGTTGGTTGCAATCTTTATTTCTGTTCCAACCGGGGTATATAAAATCGCATTTTGAAGGAGATTTAACAATACTTGTTCGATGAGTATTGCATCAAGTTTAAAAAGAGGTAAATTATCCCCTGGCAGGAATTGGATTTTTTGGGCAGGCTGAATCTGAATATGGTTCTCGAGAATTCTGTGTATAAGTTCGTTTATATCTGTCCAATCTAAATGCAATTTCACCATACCAGACTCTAATCGACTTATTCCAAGAAGATTTTCTACTTGTTGATTGAGACGTAACGCAGCAGTACCAACTTCCTTAAATAGCTCCTGCTTGTGAACTGCCGAAAGTTGCACGTTTTTTTCATTCATTGCATCAACAGCGCCAAGAATAGTAGCTATTGGAGTTCTCAGCTCATGAGATAGTGAGTCCAAAATGGTATTATAGAAAGCAATGACTTTTTCCTTGTCTTCCTTTTCTCTGATTTTTCTATTTCTCGCCTTGGTTTTAAAACTTAATAATGTATTAACAATTGCAATGATAAAATACATTATA
>JBDUAU010000341.1:0-4955 GCA_040004485.1 Saprospiraceae bacterium | reverse complement strand
AAAAAAAATTGAAATTAAAAGAGAAGGTTGTCCGTAGTCTCAGACTATGGACAACCTTCTCTTTTAATTTAGGACTAATGTCAGCAAATATTATTTCTTCTTTAATTCCTTATTTAAACCCTCTTCTATAGATTTTTGTGACTGAACTACCTGATGATTAGAAGTATCACGGATGATAGGCTGGCCTTTCACTTCTACGAGAGTATCCATTTTTAATTTAGCCTCATACGTGAGGGTACCGTCTTCAGCCCAGCTTCGTATATAGCCATCCTTGATGCCATTCGTAAAATTGATCACCTTTTGCGGTTTACCACTTTCATAAAAAGTGGTATCCCCACCGCTCAATTGACCAGCTTTAAAATACTGAACTTCCTGCCTGGCGCCGCTTTCATAATAGATTGTGGTCTTGTCTACCTGTACATCATTTTTGAACATTAGTTCAGCTTTCAATTTTCCACTGGGATAATATTCGGTCATCAATCCCTCCTTTTTATGATTGATTTCGGTATGCCTGCGGGATACCACACCGTTGTCGTACTTACCTTCTATCTTGACTGGACCTGAATCTCCGGATTTACATCCTGTCATTAAAATAATTATTGCAAAGATGCCCCCAAGAAGTTTCGCTTTAGATGATGGAAAATGTATAATGTTCATGATCGAATATATTTAGTATGCGTAATGAGTATTTAATGCATTTTGTCTGAAGAAAGTATTTAATAGAGTCATTTTTTCAAAATCAATCAAAGGTTTTACATAAAATAAAAAGAGACCGCGAATTGAGCAGTCTCTTTTTATTTTATAGTATAAACCAATCTTATTTTTTCCAGGGTAAAGCATCTACTTTTTGTGCGACCACAGTTCCTAAACGAACGCCTTCAAGACAATCCATATACCAATGTGTTCCAAGTAGAACCCGTGACCATGCATTTTCCAAAGCCATTTCGTGAAGACTTGTGAATGTACGTGGGGTCCCAACAAATTCACTTCTGCCAAGGTGACAATTGTCAGTCATGCTATAACTGTAGCCGAATACACTAGCTAATGCTTCTGCACCGGCACCACCCATAGTCGAGTGACCTGATGGATAAGCCGGGAATGGAGGAACGAAACCAACGAAACCATTCAGCGGGTTGTTCAGGTTTGACTTATAGTTAGGATCAATTACTTTCTGGATATAAGTTATCGGACGCTCAACATTGTAGTAGTATTTTGAATACCAGCAAGATACCGCCGCATCATTGAGTGCCATTCCCGTTTTTGCATAGGCCTCAAGAGCTTTATCAAGAGGAGTGTGTTCTTTTTCAATAATTTGGTTGCCAATAGCTACCCAACGTGGACCAGGGCTGAACGTGAGGTCAAATAAGTCATCACTCCAGAATTCACCAACCCATTTAACATTATAGTCTGTAGCAGCATTCTTGGTATAAGCCTGAATTGCTTCAGCATAATATTCAGATTTTGGATCCTCACTATATTGCATGAAATAAGCTGAAGGAGGCAATGCGAGTTTATCTGTTTCGTTTACTACCCATGTACGGGCTTTGCCATAGAAAGGACCCATTGGGCTTGTTGGTCCGGGAGTAGTTGGCTGCCAGTCACCTGGGCCTCTGTAATGAGCGGACCAGTCATAAGTTTCATTGGTATTATAATTACCGAATGGATTTAAATAGGCCTGATGGCCATATGTATCAGTTGTGGACCATTCCCAAACAGCCTGACCTACACTTTCACCATATGCTTTTGAGCGATTGTATACTTCCTCTCCAGCTTCAGCAAGGTATTTTGCATCAAGTGTACTGATCAGGGCGTTCCATTCGCCACGCACATCTGCTGGTGGTTCATCTTTGTCACCGAATAATAAAGGCATCATAGTCTTGTATACGCTATGAACAACAGTTGGCCAGTGGTATTCTGCACCTGGCTGAACATGAGGTATGTTGACAGCAGGATAGAGACTTTCGATTGAATTGTATTCCGGCATAGCTGACACACAAGCTTCATATGAGGCAAATCCCATTAAGCCCAAAGCTCTTGGAGCCGGGCCCGGACGATAACCACTCGCATAGCGCTCAACTCTAAGGAAAAGTTGATTCCATTTCAGTGCAGCTTCAGCTGGGTAGTCTTTGACAAGTTTAACCGTCGCTGTTGTATTATCCTCTTTACAACCTACTGTAAAAAGCATAACAAACAGTGAAAGACAGGAGAATAATAAAAGGAGCTTACGAGAATTCATGGGATACTTTTTAAAGGTGAAAACTGAATTGTTAAGATTGGTGAGGCCAAAGTTAACTTTGATCAACCGAATATTCTAATATTTATTGCTTAGAATTTGCTTAAAAATGCCTATTTCGTGCTGATCCTTAGACTATTCGAGATCCCGACGTACCTTGCGCAGGATGAAAATACTCCTGATCGAAGATGAGGAAAAGGCGGTTAAAACCCTCAAAAAAGGGCTAAATGAGCATAATATAGATGTTGATTTCGCATTTGACGGTACCAAAGGAGTAAAAATGGCTTTGGCCAGCGAGTATGATGTCATCGTATCCGACGTCATTGTCCCTGGGATAAATGGATTTGACCTGACGAAGCATTTGCGGCAAAAAGGAATAAAAACCCCGGTTCTTCTACTCACAGCATTAAATGCCACCGATGATAAGGTACTCGGTCTGGAGGTAGGAGCTGACGATTACCTGACGAAACCCTACGAGTTTAAAGAGCTATTGGCTCGTTTGAAAGCACTTTCCAGAAGAGGTAAAGAAGTGCCTCCTCCAAAATTGATTCTAAAATTTGCCGACACGGAAATGAATCTTACGGGAAAAGAATTTATCAGAGATGGCAAAAAAATAGAATTGACACCAAAGGAATTCGCCTTGATGGAATATTTCATCCGTCACCAGGGCAGGGTCATTTCAAAAGCAGAGATCGCGGAAAAAGTCTGGGATATCAATTTTGAGACGACTTCAAATGTCGTGGAAGTGTATGTCAATTATCTCCGCAACAAAGTGGATAAGCCTTTTGAGAAAAAATTAATCCATACTGTTTTTGGCGTCGGATATGTGCTAAAGGATGAATAAAAGGCAGGGAGCAGAGAGCAGAGAGCAGAGAGCAGAGAGCAGAGAGCAAAGAGCAGAGAGCAGAGAGCAGAGAGCGGAGAGCAGAGAGCAGAGAGCAGAGAGCAGAGAGCAGAGAGCAGAGAGCAGAGAAATGTCTTATGGGCATTGATCCAAACCTCGAATGAAAAATGATCTGTGGGAGTTACAAAAATTTTTAAATCAATGATGTGGATTAATCTTCTCTTTACTAAGCATAGATTTTTGTGGTTTTGTTTTATTTGTATTTCACTTCCGCCGCAATTTCTTTCAGCGCAAAAAAATTCTACGGCTAAAAAGTATATGTTGAAAGCAGATGAATTTAAAAGGAATGCTAAACCGGACAGCGCAGTTTTTTATTATAAAAAGGCAGCTGCAATATTTAAGGAGAATAAAAAAACGAAGAAATTGATTAATGCCTATAACCATACCGGAATCATGCTCGCCAGGCAGGATAAATTTGAGGAGGGCAGAATGTATCTGGGGATGGCAGAGCTCCAGGGTAACACCTTGAAGGATACAAATGACCTGCTGAGAGCTGCAACTTTTATTGGCCTGGGCGTGATCTATAGTTCTGTGGGTGACTTCGGGGGAGCACTGGCCTATCACTACCGGGCCCTGGCCATCAGATTATTAAAATCCGGAAAATATAATGCAGATGTGGCCACGAGTTATGGTAATATCGGCAATGTTTATTTCATAAAGAAAGAGTATGATAAATCTATTGAAGCTCATTTGATAGCCCTCGACATCCGGAAAAAAATATTTGGCGAAAAAAGTGTTGAGATCAATCAAACGTATAACAACCTGGGCAGGGTATACAAGGAAAACAAGGATTACGAAAATTCATTATCCTATTTGCAAAAATTATTAGTAAACAAAATTGATCAGGTAGGTCCGGATCACAAAGACCTCGTGAAAGTTTACAACTCCATAAGTGATGTTCATTATCTGATGGGCCATAAAGAACTCGGGGATGCGAATAAAGCGAAAGGGGAGGAGATCTTAAAAAAATGACGGAGAATGAAAGACCAAGGTATACCATGGAAGACTCTGATTCATCCATGTTCATGCTGGTTTCTGAATACTGGAATTTAAATCATATCTTTAGAAAATCGCTTTCATCCGGGCTTGATCATTGAGGAATATTTTTTTGATCAACATTCCCTGCCATAGGAGATAAAATGAATATGCGATATGGAAAGTCAACTCAATCTGATAAATATGGCAACCAGCTCTTTTTCACCCAGTGCCCCTAACAGGACCCTTTGGATTTTAGGCGTTATCATCGGCGTCGTAGGCATTTTAGTTCACTACTACCATGTTGACAAATTATCCGATTACAATTATGAAATGTTGTTGATTGGATTCCTGCTCCTTGTTTTAGGTACATCTTTTCGCAGAATGTAGATTGGTATTTGCGTAATCGTGCGTATTTTAGACAAGCTAAAATCCACTGTTATGAACGTCCGGATTATTCCCCTTCTTATGTTGTCTTTGACTGCATTCACAATGCATGCCCAGATCGGAGCTAAAGTGCAGCAAAAAAACAGCATTTGTGGTGTTTGGCAAAATAACCAATACGGCTACCAGATGAGCCTCCTTCTCCATCAGGATGGCAGTGGTGAGTTTGATGGCGAAACATTGACATATACCATTGTCGATAATAAGCTTGTCATGGTTTCCGGAAATGAATCAACGACATATAATTATATTCTCCAGGGAAATTCATTGATTTTGTCAGGTGGTGATCTGAATGAACAAATGACATTCACCCGGCAGGGTTCTCATGCATCTTCAACATCTACAGACATTGTGGTGCAGCAGGATCCTTCTACAGTGAATACCAATGTACCGGTTTCA
>JBDUAU010000015.1:0-4960 GCA_040004485.1 Saprospiraceae bacterium | reverse complement strand
TAGAAGGGGTAGAAGGGGTAGAAAGAGCTGAAAGGCAGAAAGGAGAAATGAGCTTCAATCACTCACCATAATCCGGTGTCCATTGCAGACACGAATGACAAATTCACTGCTCCCGTAAACTGAATACTGAATACTGCTACTGCTACTGCTACTGCTACTGCTACTGCTACTGCTTTCCTCTAGCTAAGGATCAGCTCATCATATCTGAAAATAACATCCAATCCCTTCCCTTTAAAATAAGCCTTTGTTTCCTCTTCGCTCTTTTCAGAGGTAGCAAGTACAAAATCACCGCCCCATGCACCAAGTGATTTCACACATCCCCAGTAATCAGAAAATTCATGGCTTTGTACAGTAGGAAGACCGATGATCTCAGATACAAGTGTCTCATGCTGACGCACGAGAGATTCAAATTCTTTCAATGTCGATGCCGTATTAATGCTTTCTGTAAGCCGGGAGACCTTATCCACAGAACCATTGAGACCAGCTTTTGACTGGTGATATCTTTTCAAAGCATCACGACTGTTTTGCTTCCGGCCGAGATAGACGAGAAACAAATTCTTTTTGAACGAAGGATCAAAATCTGCTCCATCGATATGCAGTTCATCTTCGAGAAACTGATAGAGTACGGGACCATCAGCATCGGCACAGGCGATGTCGTATCCTGATCCGCCAAACGTGTCAAATAATAAGATATAAGGATTGACCTCAGCCCATTGAGCTACGCACCAGACAAGAGTTGAACTACTCCCTAAACCCCATTCTCGATCAAATTCTAAATAAGTCTCGACAGTGTACTTTCGCCACTGAGAGAGGAACTCCGAATTCTGACGACAGGCAGCTTTGAGAAGTTGTTGTATGCTATTCGCAATATCCTTGTCGGTACAGTCAATACAGTCAAATGCCATGAGGTCAAAGCTGCCGGAAAACCATATCTGGCCTTTCCGGTCATAAGATTTCCAGGTGATTTCACTACCTGGACGTTCGTTTACATTCATGGATTGACCCAACTTACAAGGTAGGGCAAGAGATCTGGCGCCATTGAGGACAAGGTACTCTCCCGTGAGGAGCAGCTTTCCGTTTGCTTTATAGTGGCGTTTGGTAGGTTGTTTTGTTTGAATCGCCATGTGACGGGGGGCAAAATTGATACGTTCAAATTTATAATCTCATATACATGGCTTTCGAGGCCGCTTTCCGACTGTATAGGTTCTAAAAAAATAAATACCATCAGCATATGCCAATGGAAAAAATCAGGTTTGGAATGGGACAAGATATATACTTTTTAATTATATATAGGTTTTCTATATAAATATTATTCACAGAAAAATTAAACCGCTGCCTGGAGAGGCCATTTATTCATTGTTTTTTTACCACTTTTTTTCTGAAATTCCAATTTTAATTGACAATCAATGCGTTACAAATAAATGAAAACCTGGAAGTCCTTCTTCCAGATTCTTGCCAAAAACATCCCGAAACCAATAAAAATCAAATGAAAAGGAATTTTCAGATCACACAAAGGGTTTCCTAAAAATGGCAGTAATGTGGTCCGGAAAGTGCATCATACTTCCATGTATAAAACGCTGAAGTATCAGGCAGTTATAACATCGTGGCACGACTAGTCGTGCCACGATGTCTTTGGAGGCTAATTATATGCCTGAAAAAAGGCATTATTTCTCCATCGGTCCTTCATCGAACTCTGAAGAACCTCTTCTTGTTTACATTTGACTTCTAAGCGATATTTACCATGACCTACGATAATTTTACAATCAATGCACAGGAGGCTATTCTTGCAGGACAACGCCTGGCCGCTAGTCTCCAACAACAAACCGTGGATACCACCCACATGATTAAAGGTATCCTCGAGGCGAGCGAGGACAGTGCCAAATTTATTTTTCAAAAAGTGGGTGTCAGCATCCCTCAATTGGTCAAAGCCCTCGATGATATTATCCAAACATATCCAAAAGTCACTGGTTCTGACAAACAATACCTGACGGATACCAGCAACAAAGCTTTAGCAGAAGCCAAAAAACTCCTTCCTGAATTTGGTGACGAATTTATCTCCACGGAAATCATGCTCCTCGGTATCATGGTGGGCAATAGTAAAGGCGCTCAAATTTTAAAAGATCACGGCGCCACACTTGAAGGACTCAAAGCTGCCATAAAGGAACTACGGGGTGGCCGCCATGTGACCGATCAGAATATTGAAAACCAATATAATGCGCTTAAGAAATATGGGATCAACCTCAACCAGCAAGCCCTGGACGGAAAACTTGATCCCATCATCGGACGCGATGACGAGATCCGACGCATCCTGCAAATCCTTTCCCGGCGCAAAAAAAATAACCCTATTCTCATCGGAGAAGCCGGCGTCGGTAAAACTGCCATTGTAGAAGGCATTGCCTGGCGTATCGTCAAAAAGGATGTGCCGGAGAATCTACTCTCGAAAAAAATCTATGTACTCGATATCCCCTCATTAATCGCCGGCGCGAAATTCAAAGGCGAATTTGAAGAGCGTATCAAAGCAGTCATCGAAGAAGTCAAATCATCCAATGGAGAAGTGATTCTTTTTATTGACGAGATCCATACATTGATCGGTGCAGGAGGAGGAAGCGGAGCCATGGATGCTGCTAATATTCTAAAACCAGCATTGGCCCGAGGAGAACTCAGAACCATCGGCGCAACTACAGCAGATGAATACCAAAAATATTTTGAAGAAGACAAAGCGCTTGTACGACGATTTCAGACGGTCTACATTGACGAGCCATCAGTAGAAGATACAATATCAATTCTTCGCGGCATCCAGGAAAAATATGAGTCCTATCACAAGATTGAAATTCTGGATGAAGCTCTTGTCGCTGCCGCCGAACTTTCACATCGATATATCGCAGATCGTCAGCTTCCTGATAAAGCCATAGATCTCATCGATGAAGCAGCTGCGAAGTTGCGTCTGGAACTTGATAGCATGCCTGAAGAAATAGATGAAGCAGACCGAAAGCTTCGTCAACTTTCCATCGAACGCGAGGGTATCAAAAGAGAGAACGACACGAAAAAACTGAAGACAATCACTGAACTCATTGCGAACACCCAGGAAAAACTGGACAGCCTCAAAGCTTCATGGAAGAATGAAAAAGATATCGTTGATTCTATTCAGAATATCAAAAAGCATATCGAAGAACTTGAACATGAAGCTACTGTCGCAGAGCGTGAATCGAATTATGAACAGGTAGCAAAAATCAGATATGGTGAACTGGTAACTGAAAAAACAAAATTAACGGAGGAAGAAACCAAATTGCATGCTTTACCGAAGGATAGCCGGTTTACGAATGAAGAAGTCACAGCGGATGACATAGCTGAAGTGGTATCCAAGTGGACCGGAATACCATTGCAAAAAATGCTACAAAGTGAAAAGGATAAAATGCTCACACTTGAAGCGGAGATCGGCAAACGTATGATAGGGCAGGCAGAAGCAGTCAAAGCTGTTTCGAATGCAGTACGTCGAAGCCGGGCCGGGCTGCAGGATCCGAACAAACCAATTGGTTCATTTATATTTCTAGGCCCAACCGGGGTAGGAAAAACTGAATTGGCAAAAGCTCTCGCTGAAGTTCTTTTTGACGATGAAAATGCACTCACTCGTATTGACATGAGTGAATATCAGGAAAAATTCAGTGTGTCAAGATTGATCGGTGCTCCTCCGGGATATGTGGGATATGATGAAGGTGGTCAATTAACGGAAGCAGTCCGACGCAGACCATATTCAATCGTATTGTTGGATGAAATTGAGAAAGCGCATCCGGATACATTCAATGTTCTTCTGCAGGTATTGGATGATGGACGATTGACGGACAATAAAGGTCGCATGGCCAATTTCAAAAATACGATCATCATCATGACCTCTAATATGGGCTCTGACGTCATCCTTGAAAATTTCGAAGACCTGCAGGCCGTAGGTGAAAGCAAACGCCAGGACATTTTGGCTACTACAAAAGAAGAAGTATTCAATTTGCTGAAAGGAACGCTTAAACCTGAATTTCTCAACAGGATCGATGACAAAATAATGTTTCTTCCACTCACAAAAGATGAAATCAAAAAAATAGCAGAACTCCAACTTCGGAAAATAAAGAAAAACCTCTCTGACCGTGACCTTAATCTTGAAGTAAGCGACAAAGCTTTAACCCTTCTGGCGGACATCGGTTATGACCCGCAGTATGGTGCACGACCGCTCAAGAGAGTCATCGAAACGGATCTTGTCAATGAATTGGCGATACAGGTACTATCCGGAAAATTTGTAGCTGGCGATACGATCTATATTGATGCAGACAACAAAGGTTTTGTATTCAGCGAAGATGGATTCAAAGGAAATGGAACTATGCCTGTTGCGAATAAAGATGGTCAGCAAAAAATCCAGAAAAGAGAAGATCAGGTTGATAAATTGAATAAAGCCACGAAAGATGTCAATGATCTTGTGAAAGGTATCAAAGCTGATGATGATGATGATGATGATGAGGATCAACCGCAGACGGAGACAGGGAAAAAGTAATGAGAAAATATCTTGTCATATATGAAAAAACTAAAACAGGGTATTCAGCATATGCTCCGGATTTGCCAGGCGTAATTGCTACAGGTAAAACGAAAATAATTGTTGAGAAAAATATTTTTGAAGCTATCCAATTTCATATTGAAGGTTTAAAGGAAGAAAAACTTAAGATTCCAAAGTCACAAGCAGAAAGTGAAATTTTGGTTTGTGCAAAGTAAGCCAGTGGAAAATTAATTCAATTGTTCGGTTTAATTGGCACAACAGATTCTCCTGATTCAGCATAGAGCAGAGTGCAGCGAGTTCGGGACGAAGCAGATGTTCAATTTATTTTATTACCACGATTTCATTTTGCTAATTGCCCTTTGCTCCCTGCTCCCTGCTCTCTGCTCTCTGCTCTCTGCTCTCTGCTCTCTGCTCTCTGCTCTCTGC
>JBDUAU010000565.1:0-4966 GCA_040004485.1 Saprospiraceae bacterium | reverse complement strand
GTCATTAATGGCCTCTATATCCAGGGCTATTGCTTTTGTATTTGCATCATATTTCCAGTCAAGGACGTAAGTTACATTTGCCGAGAAGAGCATATGTGTCAAAAATACAATGGCCAACAGCATAGGAAACAGATTAAGTACGGCAATCTTTTTTCCCTGGTTTAGATCTATGGATTTGAATAAAAAATTAATGAGTAACATAAAGGGAGGAATAAAGCTAAGCGCCAGTCTTTCCTTTGGAAAATAAGATCCCATGAAGTGGAACTGTGCGATCGATGCAAGGGATAAACCCAGGGTTAACAGAAATAAAAACAACAGGAACAAATCACTCGCATCGCGTCTTCGCGTTCTGATCGTATATATGATTTGTACAAAAGCTCCGATTAAAATAACCAGGATCAAAACCTGTAAAAAGATTATCCAGTAATGCTGATAATTTGCTCCGTATCCCAGCCTTTCACATAAGGAGATGACAGTATCGGACCAGAATCCTTTTTCACCGCCAAACAATAGCTTCCGGTCAAGAATGATTTTGAGCGGTCCATAAATTATAATACGTAATACCAGGCAACTAACAATGAATGATCCGGTGTTTAAAATAAACCGTCGCAACCAATCAGGCCTGGTCTGACGGTTTGAGAAAATAATTTGCATCAGGAGAAATAGCGGGCTTACAACAAGTAAATAATTTAGCAATGAAAAATTTGCCCAGATAGCTAAAACGGCGGCCAGGAGTCCCAAACTAAAATCACCGGGATTAAATTCTTTTTTAATGCTCCTGAAGAAACAAAATAAACTGAGGAGCATAAATGTAAATGCCATTCCATACCCTCTTGACAATCCCATAAAATCAAGCACATAAGGATGCATGGTAAGTATTACAAATGAAGCAAGGGCAATTATACCCGTAAACTGTCGGCAGAAACAATACGATACAGACAGGAAGACAATGCAGCATAAGATATTTCCAAGCCTTAAAACAAATTCGTGTGGTCCGAAAATCTCTGAAAAAAACTTTTGACAAACAGTATTTAGAATATGGTTGTTGGGGAGGATGCTTCCTGTCTGATAAGTCACAATTTCAGCATAGGTGTGATTCACATATCGAGTGTAGGTGAAAGCTTCATCATGTGTAATACTTAGATTAATGGCTCTGAATACAACGTAAGTAAGAATCGCCAGTGACAGACTTGCTATAATAAATTTAATATCTATGGTTTTGTTCTTCATTCGAAATTCATAACCGGAAGGCAAACATGTATAGTTTTGAGTTACAAAATACTTCCGTTTTACATTATCCCGATAGCTTATTTTTTAGAGAAATATCAATTAATCGGTTTATCACATTCAGGATTATGACGAATTTAACTTGTTTATTACAGCATCTTTATGGCAATTGTCTATCACTCTATATGGGATGGATCTGGTTTTGGATGGCCCGAATTCTGGGCAATTGTTGAAAAAGGATTTTCCTAATTAGTAATACATCCTTACATTCTTATTCTGCAATTCCAAGAAAATAACAATTCTTCCCTTTCCAAAACTGATCTTCAAATTCAGCAAGTGTAAATCCTTTTATTTTTTCTCCTGCTAAAAAATCTCCCATCAGGCAAATCGAATAACCAAGCTCTTTGACCAAAAAACGATATACATCTCCCGGACTCACACCATATTTATCAGCACCACCTATGCCATGTTCGAAAATGAGATAGGGCCTCCATTTTTTTAATGTTTTCATTCCACCACGCAGTACATCATATTCTCCGCCCTCTACATCAATTTTGATGATCCTGATCGGGATATCACCCGATATCACATTGTCGAGCTGCCTTACCTGAACTTTGATTTCAAGAATATTCTCTTCACCCTTATACGTTCTCTTTTTCAAACCTGAATAGGTAGGATTACTCACCACATGATTGAAAGTGGTTTCGGTATTCTCATCTCCAAGCGCAAAAGGATAAATGGTCGCTTTGTTTCCGAATTTTTGTTTGAGGTGTTGGAATTGCTGTGGAATAGGTTCGAATGCAATATGGTGTGCATCGGGTGCATATTTCTGCATTAATGAAAGAATCTCCCCATTATAGCAGCCTACATCTATGCATACCATGTCTGGCTTACAAATCATTTTGAGAACTGCTTTTGTCTGGCGATCATACCGCTCATTAACAGTAAGTGGCCATGGCCAAAAACTTACCACATGTTTTAACTGATTTTTAATAAATCGATTCATAAATTAATTTAGTTGATCTGATCCATTTTACTCCCCTTTAGGGGCTGGGGGCCAACAGGTATTGGAACATTATTGTAAAGTGTCATTTCAGGATAATACAGAATGCAGGTATCACCTGCAGGCCTGATCAAAAGATTGTCAATCACGGGACCCGTATTGTCAATAAACAATTCATATTTATATCCTGAACCTTTCGTAGTCAAAGGCAGTGCAACCTGAATCCATTCGCCATAAGCCTCCGCCCATTCAATCTCTTCGCGGCCTTTTCCTGCATTCGATTGAATATTTCCATTCGGATCAGTCTCCATCATGCGGGGAACCGGCATGACACCTTTAAGATTATCAACATGCGACCAGAAACTTACATCCCAATGATGCTCGGCCTTTGACGTATCCGTATAGGACCAGATGGATCGGGGTGAAGATGTAATCGCCAGTGCACCTTCTCCGCTCATCGAAGTATCACATTTGATATCATCAAATCCATTGTACCAGCCTTCACATTTTACATCCTGATGATCTCCTGGCAAAACAGGAAGAGAGATCATCTTTAATTTTGCTACAGGCAGATTATACAATGTGATGGATTGATAGGTTCCTATCTTATCAGACAACTCAATAATCCGATGTTCTGCAGGAGTGACAAATTCTTCTTCGCAGACCAGGAGTATGGGTCTGTCATCAAAATATTTTAATCTATTCTTTTCAAAGTAAGGTGATGATATTAATTCAATGATATCCACGCCCTGCGCTATCGAAGTTCGTGACATGGCATAATCAATCAATGGTAAACCGGTTTCGAATGAAGCATGTATACCTTCTCTCAATGTCCAGAATCCACGCGCTACACCTAAATTTTCGTTCCCTATGGAGACCAGTGGAAATTGAAGAATAGCCTGAAAATCTTCAGGCTTGAGCCCTGCTTTTTGTAAAAGAGGAACATAATCATCTTTAGCAGCAGTCAAATAATTATTTGGTTTAAAGACAGAATCCCTCACAGCTTTTGTATTCATGAACGCTTCAAAACCCCAGAAGATAAAAACCATGCTCAACACATATCCTCCTGCTCCGCCCATTTCTCTGTTACGCATGCTGACAAAAAATTGCCAAAGCAGATAACTGCACACAAGCATGTACAAATAATAAAATGAAATGCCCAATCTCCCAAGTGTCCGAAATTGTTTTAATACCGGCAATGAATTCCAGAGAAAACGTAATCCATGCTGATAAAATACTCCCGATGCCATCAGCCATGATATGATAGCAGCAAAAATGACTGCCTTTAAAAATATACTTACTTGTGTATCATCCCGCTTTCTGAAAAGGAAAAGTAAAACCAATGGCAACATCAGTAAGCCTATCAAACCTGTGTAATCAAGTGTTTCAAAGTCAGGAATGGGATACTTTAATATCTCAGACCAGAGTTTGTCGAATGGTTTAAAGAAGGGGAAAAAAGTGGATTCAAACGTGACTTGCAATACCTCCAAACCATAAGGTTCTGTAGGCCTATCCTTGATTGTATCTGTGATATGTCTTATACTCAGTAGTACAATTATCGGGACAATAATGACGCCCGCGAGCCATGGTAAAACAGATCTGAGCATTCTTTTTTCTTTCCTGTTATTCCACCACCAAAATATAAAGAATGAAGAAAGGATGACCAGGCTCATCAGCAGGTAATACATGTGTGTGAGGCTCATTACAATAAGAAGCGTACCACTCAGAGTACCCCACAGCCATTTCTTTTTTTCTTCCCGCACTAAGAGATCCAGAAGCAAGACCAACAGTGGAATAAAACAAACATATCCCAGTGCATAATGCCCATGCAATCGCCACAACTGAGGGGATAGAAAAATGATGCACATTGAAGATGCAAGTGCCCACCATCGTCCAACCTGCCATCTCCGCAATAATTTATAAGCTACCAACACCGCAATATAGATGGAGAGCAACAACAGCATATTGATCGTGCCGATCACATGACGATCCATATCGATGATGTGCTGATCGATCCATTTTAAGGTCAGCGCGAGAATCGGTTGATTATCAGTATAGATGATGTTTTCTCCATACGGATAATTCATACCCGAAAAATGCCATCCCTGATCATGCTGCACATAATAGGCGAGCGTATAATAATTTTTAAGCCCGTCTCCGCCGTCCTCGTACAGATAACAAGCCGGACACTGGAATATTTTGATGAAAGCACTGTAGATGATGATCGCAGGAAGAGATAGGACGAATGCGATCCAAAGAATACGAGGCCAATTAAATAATGATCTTTTCATTTTGTGCCCCTGGATATTTACTTGCAGCGATTTTGTGGCCGCTAATTTCGTCAATTATCGCTGATTTTTCTGAAACAGAAATATCGCTCCTCCGGAATTATAAGTTTAACTAACTACAGCTACAGCTAACTACTTTTCACTCTATGGTCTTCTTGCCGCAAATTGCGCAGATTTACGCAAATTAAATTTTACTCCATACTTCTACTGCCAACATTCACTCTTCACTCTTCACTCTTCACTCTTCACTCTTCACTTTTCACTCTATGGTCTTCTTGCCGCAAATTGAGCAGATTAACGCAAATTAAATTTTACTGTTTACTGTTTACTGATCACCGATCACCGATCACCGATCACCGATCACCGATCACTGATCACCGATCACCGATCACTGATCACTGATCACTGATCACCGATCACCGATCACCGATCACCGATCACCGCCTTT
>JBDUAU010000360.1:0-4967 GCA_040004485.1 Saprospiraceae bacterium | reverse complement strand
ATACGGAACTGAAAAACACTCTTTTTCTTGATGTTCCTCTTGGGACTGAACAGTTCCTGGCAGCCGCAGAATTGTTGCATACAGTGCCTGACAATCTCAGGGACAGTACATATAAAAGCACAGATCTACTTAATATAGTGGAAGACTATGATAATTATATCTATGGGCAAATTAATGGGAAGAGCTTTGAAATTATTTATGACGGAATCGATTCAGTGGCCAACCTATCCTTATTTGCTTATTGTAAAACTGTGAGTGAGGTGCTGGAATTAATTCATTGAAAAAATAATTTGCGTTAATTCGCGAAATGGTTGGTGAGCTGTAGCACAAGATTGAGTGATAGCAGGCGTCGCACTGAGCGTTAGTCGAATGTGTCGAATCATGCGGCATTAAAATTCAAGATTTACTTGATTTCGTAAATTGATATGCCCACCAAATCAATAATGGTTGAAATGGCAATCGAATGATAGCTATCCATAGGTGCGGATTATGATCATGTAGATAATTGATCAGCATTTGAATATTAGCCGGAAAGACAGCGATGAGCAATGCGATCAGACACCACGCCGCTATCCTCCTTGTTGAATGAAAAATCAACAACATCGCACATCCAAATTCAATTCCTCCACTTATATATACAAGTTCCTTTTGCCAGGGAACCCAAGGCGGCATTATTGCCAGGAAAAATTCTACCCATATAAAATGTGCCAGTCCAGTAAAAGAGAATAACGATATAATGAAGAAAAGAGAAAGTTTATGCATTGAGTCAAAACTAATGATAAATATTTGTTGGGAGTAAATCAGCATTCCACCTCGACTCGTGAGACATGAGACGTGAGTTAAAAAATGGAAGAAAGTTATCCATCTGAGCCTTCCTGCTCTCCTTATTTATCAATCCAAAATCTAAAATTGTATTTTGGCAGTATGATTCAAAAAGTCTCCTTCACGAACCTGATTTTCTTCGTATTCATTCAGTTGATCATTGGCGGAGAAAGCAAACCCGTCATCACTACCCTTTCCAATATCAGGCTTACGTTTAAACTTAATAAAAGCGGCTCTCCGCAATACGCCGTCGATTTCAAAAATCAATCTGTCATCAAACCTTCAATACTCGGTTTTCATATCAATGACTCCACTTACCTGGATAAAAATTTCCAAATCATCAGGATGGATTCATCAACGGTAGACAACACCTGGAAACCAGTATGGGGCGAAGTAAGCCAGATCCGAAATCATTACAAACAGTTTACAGTTCACCTGATTCAGAATTCCAAGCCAAGTTTTCTCATCAATATTATCTTCAGAGTTTTTGAAGACGGAGTAGGTTTCAGGTATGAATTTCCTTCACAACCTCATCTTACCTATTTCATCGTCAATGATGAACTGACACAATTCAATCTGACTGGTGACCACAAGACATTCTGGATTCCGGGCGATTATGATTCTAATGAATATGAATACACTACTTCCAAATTAAGCCAAATCGATAACTCTAAGATTAAGTTGATTTCATTTGGAACAAGAGAAAGAAGCGAACCCGATAAATATGCAGTGCAAACACCACTGATGATGAAAACCGATGAAGGTCTGTATATCAACATTCATGAAGCAGCACTGGTTAATTATTCATCAATGCAATTGCACGTCAATAAAAAATCACACAGTCTAACCTGCAACCTGGTACCGGACGCGATTGGCAACAAAGCTTATCTGCGCACGCCTGCAAAGACGCCGTGGCGTACGATTATCGTGAGTGACAAGGCCACGGATATCCTGGCTTCAAAAATGATCCTGAATCTCAATGAGCCTTCAACGATTAAAAATACAGCGTGGATCAAACCCATGAAATATATCGGAGTATGGTGGGAATTGCAAACAGGTCTCAGATCATGGACATATACCAATCATTTGGATTCTCTAACTGAAGATGGACATCTCGTACCGCATGGCCATCATGGAGCCAATACGGCCAATGTCAAAAAGTATATCGATTTCGCATATAAGAATGATATCGATGGTTTGCTGGTCGAAGGATGGAATATCGGATGGGAAGAATGGATCTTCAACTGGAATGGAGGTCACTATGATTTTGTCACTCCCTATCCTGACTTTGATGTTAAAGCAGTTGAAACATATGCAAAAAAGAAAGGTGTACAGATGATCATGCACAATGAAACTGCCGCTGATGCGAGCACCTATGATATCCAGATGGATACTGCATTTAAGTTTATGAACAGGTATGGATACAAAGCCGTAAAAACGGGGTATGTAGGAAATATTATTCCACGTGGAGAACATCATGATGGGCAATGGATGATCAATCACTATATCCGTTCCATTGAGAAAGCATCGGATCATCATATCATGATCGATATACATGAACCAGTACGACCTACAGGGCTTAGTCGCACCTATCCTAATTTTATGGCCTGCGAAGCTGCAAGAGGAAATGAATGGCATGCTTTCAGTACAGGCAATCATGTTGATCATGAAACGATTTTACCATTCACACGACTGATGGGCGGTCCGATGGATTACACGCCGGGTATCTTCAAGCTCAGAAATTATGCGAAAGATCATCCGGAAAGACAAATGCATTCAACACTCGCGAAACAACTTGCCTTATACGTAACCATGTATTCACCTTTACAAATGGCCGCAGATCTTCCGGAGAATTATGAAGCACACATGGATGCTTTCCAATTCATCAAGGATGTAGCTGTAGACTGGGATGATACAAAAAACGTAGAAGCTGAACCCGGTGACTACATCACGATAGCAAGGAAAGAGAAAGGGAAAAATAATTGGTTCGTCGGGGCGATCACGGATGAAAACAGCCGGACATCTTCTGTTCCGCTTTCCTTTTTGGATGTGGACAAAAAATATATCGTTGTGATCTATGGTGATGGAGACAATGCCAATTGGAAAAATAACCCTGAGGCCTATAAAATTGAAAAGTATATTGTCACCAATTCTTCAACCCTAAAACTAAAATTAGCAGAAGGAGGAGGAGCCGCAGTAAGTATCATGCCCGCCACTGCTGACCAGGTAAAGCAATTGAAAGTATATCCTTAATATTAACCAAACATGAAAACAAAATTAATTTATGCATTCCTGCTTGTAAGCTTTTGGAGTAGCGTTGCCTGTGCGCAAATGATTAACAAAGCAAAACTTGACAGCTTATTCTCCCTTCTGGCTGAAAAGAACAAAGCTATGGGCAGTATAGCGCTTTCAAAAAATGGAAAAATCCTGTATAGTAAAGCTATCGGTTATAGTTCTATTACTGAACGTGACAAAACACCGGCCACGGATAAAACGAAATACAGAATAGGCTCCATTTCCAAAATGTTTACGGCCACGATGATTTTTGAATTGATAGAGGAAAGGAAAATAAAACTGACAGAAACACTGGATACATATTTTCCCGACATCCCGAATGCAAATGAAATAACGATCAGTCATTTATTAAATCACCGTAGTGGCATCCACAATTTTACTGATGATGAAGAATATGCTAATTATATGACACTACCGAAAACTGAGGATGAAATGATCGCCATCATTTCAAAAAACAAACCTGACTTCGAACCCAACGAAAAAGCATCATACAGTAATTCTAATTTTGTCCTTCTCGGTTATATCATTGAAAAAATAACAAAGAAACCGTATGCTACAAATCTTTCAGAAAGGATTACATCCAAAATCGGGCTCTCGGATACTTACTATGGCGGTAAAACAAATATTACCAATATTGAAAGTTATTCCTATTCCTACACGAACAAATGGGATTTAGAACCTGAAACGGATATGAGTATTCCCGGTGGTGCAGGAGCCATAGTTTCTACACCTGTTGATCTGACAAAATTTATCGAAGCATTGTTTTCGCTTAAGTTAGTGTCTAAAGAAAGCTTATCCATGATGAAAACCATGAAAGATAATTATGGCATGGGCATGTTTCAGATGCCATTTTATACGCGAAAGGGATTTGGTCACAATGGGGGTATTGACGGATTTGGTTCGACAGTCGGTTATTTTCCCGATGACAGCATCGCGATAGCCTATTGTACGAATGGACAGGTCTATGGCATGAATGACATTCTTATTGGTGTCCTGAGCATATATTTTAATATGGAATACACACTACCTGTTTTCTCATCCATTCAAATCAAACCAGAAGATCTTGACATTTACATCGGCACATATTCTAGTCCAGAAATTCAAATAAAAATAGCCATTACAAAAAGCGGTTCAACACTTATGGCTCAGGCTTCAGGACAGTCTGCCTTTCCACTCGAGGCTACAGCACCCGGTATATTTAGTTTTGGTCGTGCAGGAATTGTTCTTGAGTTCAATACGGCCGATAATGAAATGACATTGAAACAGGGTGGCGGAAGTTTTGTATTTAAAAAAGATAATTAATTCATGGTGCGATTGCAGGAACGTAATCCTTTTTAAACAGTACTCCTGTGGAGACAGATTTATATTCGTCCGTGGGTTGCCACCCACGGCTAATAACATTTGATCCTTTCAGGATCATTGATTCTTATATTTCTTCAATTATAATAATAATCGTGTGTATATCGAAAACCCCGGCTAATATCATTTGATCCCCTTCAGGATCATTGTTTCTCATATTTCTTCAATTATAATAATAATCGTGTGTATATCGAAAACCATGGCTAATATCATTTGATCCCTTCAAGATCATTGTTTCTCAAACTTCTCCAAACCGAATAATAATACTGAGTTTTTCGTAACCAACGGCTAATAACATTTGACCCCTTCAGGATCACTAATTAACAATACTCATTGACTTGGAAAACAATGTATATCACATCAGCTTAAATTGATTGACGAATGCACGTTCTTGAAGCCTGAAAGGCTTCTATGTTATTAGCCGCGGGTTGTAACCCGCGGAAAAGAGGGTTTCAACAATTTTTGAAACCCTGAAAGGGTTTAACTCACTG
>JBDUAU010000226.1:0-4969 GCA_040004485.1 Saprospiraceae bacterium | reverse complement strand
AACCCACATTTGAAGAGCTCTCCGGAAAAGAATGGCTGGTGACCAATGGCATTGGCGGTTACGCTTCATCCACTATTGCCGGAGCAAACACCCGACGGTACCATGGCTTACTTGTGGCTTCACTGAGACCCCCGACGGAGCGAACGGTTATCGTATCAAAAGTGGAGGAGATGATAACCACTGAAAATGGTGACAAGTTTGATCTTTCAGCCAATCAATATCCAGGAGCTATTCATCCGCAAGGGTTCAGGATGATTTCTGAATTCAATCGTGTCCCTTTGCCGGAGATTACATTCAAAGGTCATCGATGGAAGCTCACGAAAACAGTTTTTATGGTACATCATTCCAATACCACTGTAGTTGAATATCAGAATCATGGAAAGAAACCATTGAGGTTAGAGTTGAATCCATTCTATGTGTATAGGGATTATCACCACTTGTTTGCACACCAAGATAAATTTGATTTTCACTTAAGAGAAAGGGACAAGGATGCTGCGGTGATTTATCCATGTTATGGTGCTTCTCCTTTTTTTGTGCAATGCCCACACAGTGATTTTCAACCCCATAAGATCTGGTACCGGAATTTTGAATATGCTAAAGAAACCGACCGTGGTCTTGATGATCATGAAGATGCATGTTCGATCGGTATATATTTTCTCCACTTAAAGCCAGGTCAGAAAGGACACATCGTTTTCACCATCGATCCTGAGCAATTAAATCAATCATGGACAAAGCTTCGAGAGGATGAGGAAAAGAGAATCGCCGGATTAACTGCAAAAGAAGTGGTTAAAGACCTAAAAGATTTGTCAGGGGAGGATCTGCAATTTTACAAAGACCTCATTACTTCCGGTGATCAGTTTATCGTTCGTCGTGCATCCAACGACGGTCACAGCATCATTGCAGGATACCATTGGTTTACAGATTGGGGACGCGATACGATGATAGCTATGCGTGGACTGGTCATCGCGGAAGGAAAAAAGAAATTGGCGAAGGATATCATCCACACTTTTTTGATGTATCTCAAAGATGGTTTAATTCCCAATCGATTCCCTGATCATGGAGAAACGCCCGAGTACAATACGATCGATGCATCCTTATGGCTTTTTATTGTGCTTTATGAATATCAACAGAAGTTCGATGATTCTGAATTTATTGAAGAATGTCTCCCGAAACTAAAAGAGATACTGACTTACTACCGCGATGGCACACATTTCAATATTCATATGTTGAAGGAGTGTTTGATAAGTGGAGGAGAAGGATTGAATCAGCTGACATGGATGGATGCAAAAGTTGGTGACTATGTAGTCACTCCCCGACATGGATGTCCTGTTGAAATCAATGTACTGTGGTATAATGCAATATGCATCTATATTGAATTTCAAAAATTGTGTAAAATAAAAGATGCAGTTTGGCAAAAGCTTGCAACCAAAGTCAAAATTGCGTTTCGGAAATATTTCATCAATGCGCAGGGATATCTCAATGATGTGGTGATCCCTGGTGAATATGTTGATCATGCATTCAGGTCAAACCAGGTCTATACATTAAGTCTTCCATATTCGATGTTGACACAAGCGGAAGGCAAACATTTATTGCAATCGATTACTGACAAATTATACACACCTTTTGGTTTGAGATCATTGTCAATGACCCATCCTGATTTTGTTGGTATTTATCGGGGAGATCAATGGAATCGTGATCGTGCTTATCACCAGGGTACTGTATGGGGATTTCTTCTGGGCGAATATTTACTTGCCTACCTTAATGTCCATACTCATTCTTCCAAAGCAAAGAGGCATGTCCTTGAAATGATGGGCCCGATGAAAGAACATTTTTACCATGCCGATTGTATACATGGTATATCAGAAATATTTGATGGAGAAAACCCCGGTCCGGGAAAAGGTTGTATACACCAGGCATGGTCGGTAGGCATGTTACTTCGTGTTTTTGATGAAATGAATTGATAAATTAATCTTTCAACTATGTCACGTACTATTCTTGTCACAGGGGCCAGTGGAAATTTGGGAAAAGATGTTGTCCGGCATTTGGCTACAGAAGGTCATCAGGTGATAGCGCTGACAGGTTCTCATAAAGTGTCTAAGGAATTAGATAAAATTATTTCTTTTCAAATCCCGGTGGATCTTGGCAATCAGAGTGAATCTGCAAAGACCATTGAGAATATAATAAGACTTTATCCTCAATTAGATGCTGCTGTTTTACTGGCAGGTGGTTTTGAAATGGGCAACATCAAAGACACGGATGAATCTTTGCTTGACAAACAGATAACACTCAATTTTAAAACGGCCTGGTTTGTAATCCAGCCCTTGTTGACTCACTTTAAAGAATTGGGTCGTGGTCAGTTTATATTAATGGGAGCAAAACCGGCTATCAATCTTTCGGAGAGCGTCAATAAAGTTGCTTATGCTCTTTCAAAATCTTTGGTGGTTTCTCTCGCGGAAATTATAAATGCAGAAGGGAAGGATGCCGGTATCACAGCTTCTGTCATTGTCCCTGAAGTCATTGATACACCCCAAAACCGGAAAGATATGCCTGATGCTGATTTCGCAAGATGGGTCAAAACATCTACGATATCTGATATCATCACTTTTATTTTATCAGATGCCGGAAGATGGTTGCGTCAACCAGTTTATAAGGCGTACAATCGGAAAGTGAGTAGTGAATAGTCAATAATGAGTTTTGCACAGCTTCTCCTATGCTCGTGAGACGTCAGGCGTGAGACGTGAGAAATTGATTTTTTTCCGTGTTCTCCGTGAACTCCATGCGAAATAATTTATGTTTTACAAAGATTTCCGATCACTTCGACTTCTAGTTGAGCGGAGCCGAAACTACTTTTGGAAAAGGTTTGTCGGTCGCTGAGCGGAGTCGAAGCGAAAGACACAAGCACTGCCAAAGCGAAAAGGCCAGTTAAAAGATTTTTAAAAAATAGCTCATGATCCATTCATATTTATCCCAGTTCCATCGCCAGTCAGCACCATCCCATGGGCCACCGATTGAAGAGTAGAGATAGGAAAGTCGAACACTATATACCATCAGGAGTATTAAGAGGAATTGAAATGAGATACGCACTATGGGTTTCGGTGATGAAAATACTTTTTGAATTAATCCTGCCAATGGGATAGCCAGTATCGCATAGTATTCCACGTAACTGCGATGACCGAATGCTCCACCAAACCACCATGCCCACCAGCTTGCGAAAATATAAGTAGCCAGGATAAAAATCAGAAGCATGGCCGGGCTATGAAATTTTTTATTTTTCAATCCATAAAAGATACCAATCAACATCAGGATGACCATAGGAGAGTAGAGTAATAATCCATTCTGTACATCAAAAAGGACAGCCATTATTTTTGGCTTATTCCAATACTTGAATCCTTCATCAGCGTAAGAATAAAATATCCAGCTACCCCCCATTTTTTTCCAATAAAGTAATTGTGGAAAAACCATGACAAATCCTGCAAATAATATCGGGAAAATATTCATCCAATGTTGTTTAAAAAACTTCATTCGTTCTATTATATCTTGTTTTGAATAAACATTGAATAGGAGTACAAGAAGAATTAGAATAAAGTTTGTAGGACGGATCAACACTATCCAGCCGAATATTGCTCCAAATGCAATACTGTTCAAGAAATTAGGTTTTTTGAAAAATTTTGGAAGAATAAAAATTAGTAAACTGAATAAAAAGAAAGAGTAAACATGAGACATTCCCATTTCTTTCGTGGCGTAATGAAAAAGATTGGTTCCAAAAAACACTGACAGGATAGTCCAAAATGCTGAATTTTTCTTTAAGACGTCCCCGGAATTCAGAAGGGTTTTGTATAATATTAAGAGCCCTAATAGAGTAATCAGTATTCCACCAAAGGCAATTGCTTTACAATAAATAGGACTAAAGTAACTAGCAGGGTCTACACCTTTTATTTTACTTATTAAATATCCAATACCAAAAAAAGGCATCTCAAAATAAGATACACCACAAGTGAATTTATTGACGAATTCCCCATTGCTGTTATTATAAGGATATGAAGTTCCCAGAAAGTACGGGGCTATACTTCCCGGAGGTAATTTGTGGTAGTCCTTAATAATAAATAAACCTGGTAAGTAATCATAGAACCCCTCGCCATCCGACCAAAGGATAGAACGCTCACCTCCTTTAATCCTGTCAAAAGTGACATTGATAAGATAGAGTACGAATAGTATGAATATCAGATATTGCGCCCTCTTCATGATGTTGATTTTGATTGTTGAACCATTTGACTATTGGAACAATATACTCAATTAGCCAAAGGTGTATATGGTAGAGACCCAATGTTTATGGTGATTAATGTACAAGAAGGTGGTCAGTCGTTTGATCAACTGACCGATATACGATTGTCAAATATTAATTTGGTCTTCAGATAGAAAAAGTAATGCTGATTTCGGATGTATGCAAATTTTAAGTTGACTTTGTCGCGAAGTAGCTGTTAAGTATTCCAGAATTGTCTGCTGTAATACTATCGATAATGAATACATAATAAGAATTCCTTTAGCCGGTTGCTGTTGAACCTGGGTGCGCGAAAGCAGGCGTCTCACTGAGCGCTAGTCGAATGTGTCGAAGTATCGCCTTTTTTCTATTTCCATTTCCAATTCAAATCCTCGGTGTAAGGAATAGAATGATTTCCTGCAGTGCCTTTAAGCTCACCAATTAAATCTGTGATCCCACTGGTTTTTTGTTTTGGAATCACGATGGCATTTTGATTTTTTTCTTCGATCAGAATTAAGGTGCCCGTTTCATTGATAGCCTCGATCTCTGTCCATGGCATGGTGGTTTTTGCTTCTCCGACAGCTATAGATACACCCTCGTCATTTAATTCGATGGTCGTATTTACGCCTATTTCGCTGTTATAGTTTGCTTTAATGTATTTGGTAAAATGTCTTTTGTACTGTCGTTTTTCAAAATAAGTATAGAAAAAAT
>JBDUAU010000479.1:0-1500 GCA_040004485.1 Saprospiraceae bacterium | reverse complement strand
GATTATGTCAAAGAGGTGGATTTTCTGCAACTGGCTGCTACCTGCGAAAACCCGCTGGAAGTCATTAATGTAATGGATCAGCATCAGATCGACTTGATATTCCTGGACATTCAAATGCCCAAAATGAATGGAATTGATTTTCTTCGAAGTGTTCAATACTCACCAATGGTCATCATCACGACTGCCTATCCGAGCTATGCATTAGAAGGTTTTCAGCTGAATGTGATGGATTATCTGTTAAAACCGATCACATTCGATCGTTTTTTCAAATCAGCCAATAAGGCCAGGGATTATCATCGGTTGCTGGCAAAATCAGTAGCGGCGGATTCTCAAAAATCAGAACCGAAGGCGGATTATTTCTTTATCAAATGTGGAAGCAAGTACGAGAAGATATTTTTCGAGGATATTCTTTTTGTGGAAGGAATGCAAAATTACGTGACCATTTACACTCGGAAAGGCAAGTATATCACACTTTTAAATCTCAAAAACCTCGAACAAAATCTGGATAGCCGCTCGTTTATCCGTGTTCATAAATCCTATATGGTGTCCGTGAGCAAGATTGAGGGCATTGAAGGGAATGAGATTTTCATTCAGTCACATTTGATCCCTATCAGTCGCAATTACCGCGAGCAGGTGATCGAGCAGGTGGTGAGCAGGAAGCTGTTAGACAAAAACAGAGGATTGCTATAACTATTATTTGATGTGGAATACCAACGTCGTCGTTTCGCCCGATTTCTGCTCCGTTTTTGTGGTAATGTCCCGGTCAAAAGGTCTGTTCAAATTGTTACCCGCAAGATCTTCCAGCCGCGTATCGATTTGCAGTGAGTGTTTGCCAGCTATCCAGTTTTCTGCGGGAATGAAACTGCCCGATGTTTCTGTTCGGTCAAACTGCCATTTGCCCGAAACATTAATCCCCTTTTCATTTTTAACCTTCATAGCCTCATTCAGTAAACCACAATCCAAAGATTCTCCGAAACTGATCTCCAATGGATTTGAAGTATTTATCGTCGGAATAGTCAGTTTCCAGAGCTTTAGATCAGGTGATAAACTGTCCCTTGCAATGGTGACAAACGCTTTGGTGTAAGTTTGAGAAAGGGGTAATCCCTGCTGATCACGCCATTGCGGCAGCACAACGATCTGGTAACCTGCATTTTTCATTAACGGTGCACCCAGTTTTTGATTTGGTATCAGTTCACGTTTGGTCCGGCCAGGATCGAGCCAGAGGGTTAGTTTGGTTCTGTCCTCATTCCAAAGTTCAGGTTGCAGGTTCAGAAATGCCCCTGCCACCGTATCCCGGCCGTTTTTCACCAGCGCCACATATTTATCCGACATTCCTTCCTGCATTGGACGCGAAAAGTGCAGATAGATCTTTAACAAATTTTCAGGCAATGTATCCTGAGATGGATAGATGGCCAGCAGTTTCGCGCCATCCGCAGAATCGGGTACCGGCACCGCAAATGCTCCAATACGCGCACCTTTCGCCCACATGACATAATGCAG
>JBDUAU010000496.1:0-4976 GCA_040004485.1 Saprospiraceae bacterium | reverse complement strand
CATCCGAAACAGAATTAGGATTTCCTTCTTTTGTCATCGCGTCCAACAATGGAAATTGATCACACGACACTCTCATGATATTCAAAGGAGATTCAATAGCTCTGGTCGTGGCCTGCTCTATCGCTTCAGTTCTTTTTTTCTTTTGATCATCAGTCTCTTTCGGCATACGGAATGCATCCATCAACGAATTGAAGGCTCTCGTGTCCTCATCGACGCACTGAAGAAGTTTTTTTCTTGCCTCCTGTCCTTTGACTGCCCATTCGACGAAATAATCCATCTTGTCTTCCCACCCTCGTTTGTGGGCGCTCAGGTTAGCTACCATAGCACCCAATGAAGCACCCAGTGCACCTGCATAAGCAGCAGCAGATCCACCACCAGGTGCAGGAGAGTCAGAAGCGAGTTCCTCTGTAAATGCGGTGAGCGTTAATTCAGTCAACTGATTCATTTTATTTTCTTCAAGTAAGTATTCAATGATTTTTTTCTGTGGATCAAATGGCGCTAATTCATCAAGGCCCATACTTTTTATCGCGATGTGTATAAGTTCACGATCAGGTGCAGCATGTGACAGGCCTTGTTTTTTTAAATAATGACGTCCTGCATCAAGCATGACCTGTAATGGAACAAGACCCACAAGCTCTGATCCCGTCACTCTCAATCCTCGTGCAGCAGCACTTTGCACGCAGGCATCAAAGGCCTGATGCAATGATGTCTGATTCGTATCTGTGATATTCATCGAGACTTGTGCGATACCATATTCCTGTATATACCATCCGATAGCTTTCACACCTTTGCACATCCCTTTTTCGCGAACGACTTCTCCATTTTCATCTCTTACGATTTCGCCTGTCACAGGATTTCCTTTGCGGAGGATACGTCCATTTTCCCTTACATCAAAAGCGACAGCATTTGCTTTGCGTTCTGATCGAGTATTGAGATTGACATTGTAGGCGACAAGAAAATCTCTTGCACCGATCACCGTAGCTCCTGCAGTAAGATTAAATGTAGAAGGACCATAATCAGGATGCCATTCTGTTTCATGTATTTTTGTAGTGAATGCTTCATATTCACCGGTACGTATTGTAGCCAGATTTTTTCGTTCTGGTTTTGTGGCCGCAGCTTCATACATATACACCGGAATCCCCAATTCTTCACCGACACGTCTCGCCAGACGATGTGCAAAATCTGCCGTTTCTTCCATAGTGATGCCACTGATCGGGATCAATGGACATACATCAGTGGCTCCCATCCTCGGATGTTCTCCTTTGTGGGTGCGCATGTCGATCAGTGAAGCGGCCATTTTGATTGCCTGAAAAGCAGCCTCGATCACACGACCGGGAGCACCGGCCATAGTCATCACAGTCCGGTTAGTGGCTTTCCCCGGGTCCACATCCAAAAGTTTGACTCCATCTACTTGTCTTATACTCTGAGCGATAGCTTCTATTATTTCTGGTTTTCGGCCTTCGCTGAAGTTAGGTACACACTCAATGATAGCAGGTTGATTCATTTTTAATTTTTTAGATAGGAAGTAAAAATACAAGTTAGGCTGCAACTCACTCCATCACTCAATACTTACCGCTAATTCCACTAATTTTCGCTAGTAAAACCATAATTGAAACTCACGTTTCACGTCTCATGCCCCCGATCCTGGGTACTGATGCACTATTGAAAATCTCTCGTAAATCCAATTGAAAATCTCCGTACACGGCCCCACTGCCCTCTGCTCTTCGCTCTCTGCCTCTTGCTTTTCACTCCAAATGAACCTATCTTTCAGCATTGATGTCATTTGGATTATGATGAAGTCTTTTTTTATTTTTCTTTTAACGATTGTCACCTTCACGACATTTGGCCAATCTATCACGATCTCCGAAGAATTAGCATTGCGTAACGATTACGACTACACCATCCTTGGCTGGGTCAGCGGAGACCTTCTCTTATTCAGAGACCGGGGCCACCAGTTTTTTATCCAGGCCTTCGATGAAGAACTCCATTTGAAATGGGAACGCGAAATCGTGCTCAGTCCACACAGAGCCGATATCATAGGTGTCGTATCTCATCCGGACAGAATTAATATTATCTATGGTATACGCGACAAAGGCGACTATTACATTAGACACAGTTCTTTTGATCATTCCATCACGCTGGTGGATACGATGACACTGGGTATCGTCGAAAATATATTTATCACACCCAGAGTGCAGATGGTGAGTTCAGAAGACGAAAACAAAGTCGTGGTCTATCGCGAAGATGGAGAAGGCTTACATCTCATCAGCTATGATCTTAATACACGCTCAGTGTTGTGGCAAAATACACTCAAACTACCCGGAGGAGGTTTCCAACGAGATTACAGATCAATAGAAGTCAGCAATTCGGGAGAATTCTATCTCACGATCGAACCGGATAAATTCCTGCAGAAAGTTCAAAGCCTCGATGTGTTTTCATCACTGCCCGGCGCTGAAGAATTTGTGCATGAAACGATCAACATGGGTGAGCAGCAAGTCTATGATTATTATACGCAGTTTGACAATCTTCATCATGATCTCGTCATCACCGGATTGTATAGTGATCGCAATGTCGCACGTGCTCAGGGATTTTATTTTGTCAGATATCAACCTGGTATTGACCAAACTGTACATCTTTTACCATTTGATGAATCTCTTCTCTCAGAAGTGAATGGTAAGGAAGTCGCTATCTCAAAAGGACTCTCAGATTTCAATGTCCAGAAAGTAGCCTTAAGAGAAGATGGTGGAGTCGTAGTCATTGCAGAATTGAATAAGGAATTTTCACGTCGGTCCAGCCTACCTATCCGAAGAGACAATGGAACATTTGGAAGAGGGGGATGGGTGGATTATTATTATGAGGATCTCATTCTCTTTGCTATCAATCCTGATGGCACACCGCATTGGAAAAAAGTATTACGCAAGCGCCAATATTCACAGGACGATGATGCGATTTATTCATCATTTTTTCTTTTTAAAACTCCCGCCCGTTTACGCTTCTTATTCAATGATGAAATCAAACAGGAAAATACTGTAGGTGGATATGAAGTCACCGGCACAGGCTATGTAGAACGAAAGACAGTCTTCAACACCGATTATCAACGATTGAAACTTCGATTCAAAGACGGCATCCAGGTCGCCTACAATGAATGCATCGTACCCAGTGAACGAAACAACAGATTGAATCTGGTGAGGATTCAGTATTGATTTTGGAAAAGGATGCCGGATAAAGGGAAGCCGGACTCATGATGCACGTTTTGCCCCTATACATCGACTTGCGCAATCTCAACCTTGTACTACAGCTCAGCAACCATCCTCTAAAGGAGACTTACAATCACAAAACTCACGATTCACGTCTCACGCCTCACGAAAAGGATGAGCGAAAGCAAACTGAATACTGAATACTGATTACTGATTACTGATTACTGATTACTGATTACCTTTTAATTCCTCTTCCCCACAAACTGCCCATCCTTTGCAAACAGATATGTTGATTGATCCACGACGATTTCATAGGAATTGAATCCTTTTGGATCTGTATACGTGATCGCAGATGTTATCTTTTTCCCACCCAGTTGAGCAGACACATAGTCCCTGACTGTCTGTGGCAGATGCGAAGGATCAATGATTTCCTGATATCTGAGTATGGTACCATCTTCTGTCAGGATGACCATTAGATTCTTTTGACTCTGGTGGAAAAAGGCCTCGTATTTCCCATCCTCCATTTTCCATTGTGTCCCTTCTGCTTCAGGATACATCGTAGTAAATTTTGATTTGACCGGAGTAGGAATATTAATCTTTTGACCCGCCTTTTTACAACCTGCAACAATGAAAAGAGCAATGACAATATATGTAATAATGCTTCGCATAAAATAAGAATATAAAAAATGATTTAACCTGTCTATTCTAGTCACTTCATAACTGATCACCTGATCACTCGATCACTAAATCACTCGATCACTTTTTACTGAATACCGCTTACTGAATACCGCTTACTCTTTATCCTTTCCCTTCTCCTCCTCTTCCTCCCTCCCTGTAAACTGACCATTGGAGTCAAACTTATAATCTATTTCTCCTACTTCAACTTCGTACGAAACCATGCCTGTGGCGCTAACAATCTTTTCGGCTGAAGAAATTTTCTTTCCTCCCAACTGCGATGCGACGTAATCATTAACAGGCTGAGGCAACATAGATGCATCTATACTTGTCTCTGTTTCTAACACATTTCCGTCAGGTGATATGATGACCGATGTCTCCATTTTCTCTTCTTTGAAAGAAGCCTCATAGTTTCCGTTTTCCATTTCCCATTCAGCATGGTCAGCTTTAGGATACATGGCCATAAATTTGGCCTTTACAGCATCCGGTACATTTATTTTTTCTTCAGATGACTTACAACTCATCATTGTAAACATCAGAAAGGCAAGTGAAGTAAAAATTAATTTCATGATCATTCGATTTTAAAAAGCTGAATAAAATATACTTGTCACCATAATAAGACCTCTCCATCATTAGATCACCATTCACTTGATCATTTGATCACTCGATCACCCAATCACCCAATCACCTGATCACTTTTCCATAAAACTCTTCGTAGCCGATTTATACACCCAGTAACATACCCCCAGTAAACATGCTAATCCAACCATACTCGGAAGCGCATGATGCAGATCAAAAACATTGCGTTCCCAGATGACAATAGGCACTGCAAGCAATATTCCAATCAATGCTTCACCGGTGATCAGGCCTGAAGCAAAAAGTAAACCGGTACGTTCACTTCTGCTTGTCGCACTGGCCACATCAGGTTGTGCTTTTGATGGATTTTTATTTTGAAATCTTGTTACTGCCCATGATACCAATCCACCGACCAGCACAGCACTACCCAAATCAAACGGAAGATAAATACCTACAGCCACTGCTAATACGGGTACTCTGTATTCACTCTTACGTGCTTCCTGTATCTGATCAATAATGATGATTACT
>JBDUAU010000176.1:0-4979 GCA_040004485.1 Saprospiraceae bacterium | reverse complement strand
TCTTTACACCCGAACGTACATCAAGAGAGAATTAAGAGCGTTGACGACAGTCGACGCTCTTTTCTTTTTTACTCACACCGTAAGTGATCGATGCGCAAGAAGACGTGTCACTTCTTCACCCTGCTGCGTACCCAACAATATTTTTTTTCCATTTTTCAGCACGATCTGAATGCCCTGGTTCCCCTTTGCAATATAGGCCCAGCCTATTCTCCCATATCGTATACCCCATCCTCCATAGTCAATCAAGGGCGAATACTTCCGCACATAGATCTGATCTATTTCGTCCCAACGAATACTTTTATATTTCCATTGAAATGGGTTTGCATGATAATGCACGCCCTCATCATCAATTTTTGTATAAAGCCTAAAAGAAGCCATCAGTGACATAGAAGACACAAGTACTGCCCCCACAAGAAGCATAACCAATCCCCACTGCCCCGCCATTAACAATGTAACAAAAACACCAAACGTCACGACTCCCAGTAATAACCAAACCCATACCTGATCAAAACTTTGTTCCTCACTGAATACTTCTTCTGTTTCATCCGGCAATTGAACCCGATTATCTTTCTGCAGTTCCTTTAAGGATTCATCATATTTGTATTTTCCTTCCGGAGAGGAGAACTGTGGAAATGATCGCATCTGTTATTTCATTTTCTTAATCTCCTTATTGGAGATTTAAATTTAGTCATTGTATGTCCAACACCGAACAAAAAATTAAGATCCAGCTTGAACGAATGGATCGAAAGAAACAGGCTCTGATGAATATTATCCGCGCTCTGCCGGTTGAAAATTATCTTAAGAATCCAAATCCCGAAAGTTGGTCTGTTGGCCAGATAGCCAACCATCTGTATCTCAGCGAAAGACTTTCATTGGCTTACCTGAAGAAAAAATTGTCTTATCCGGATACCATTCCTCCTTTTAGTATCAAATCATGGTGGTCCCTTTATGCTGCTAATTTCATTTTATGGTCACCTTTCAAAGTGAAAGCACCACCGGCCATCAATATGTGGAAGGACATTGAAATACTTTCTCTGAAGGATCTTGATACTAAATGGAGCCAGGTCAGGAAGGAACTTGCGACACTGATTGCGGAAAATCTGCTCGGGTTCCACCACCATCTCGTCTTCAATCATCCACTTTCAGGCAGAATGACAATGACGCAAATGTTGATCTTTTTCAACCACCACATGGCTCATCATCTTCGTCAGGCCCGTCGTACGATCAGAAAAATAAGCTGATCATAGCTCAAACCTCTTTGCTGAGCCATATAGCTTATCGGGCTCGCCTGAAAATATTAAATAACTTTGTCCCAGAATAATTAATAGTTATGAGCCTGGAGGATGTGATCTGGTGTGCTTTGATAGCTATTGGTATATCTTGTCTCACAATCCCTCTTTTACCTTCTAAGTTCAAATCATCAGCAGCATTTTTTTTTGTTTTATGGATCGTGATCACATCTTCGATTCCAGCCATCGCCGTTTTGACAAGCGGTCCGATCGAAAAGATTTTTTACGGGACCAGCACATTTGGAAATATTCCCGTCCGCATTGATGCGCTTTCAGCATGGTTTATTCTGATTGTTAATTTCACCTGTGTTTCGGGTGCGTTGTATGGCATTGGGTATATGAAACCTTATGAGGACCAAAAAGGAAATACTTCCCTTCACTGGATCCTGTTTGTAGTCTTCCATGTGTCCATGCTTTCGGTATGTGTCCTCCACAATGGTTTAGCCTTCCTGATCGCATGGGAGATCATGTCGATCTCATCAGCTTTACTTGTCATTTTTGAACACCATAAATCAGATACCTTAAAAGCAGCCATGAATTACCTGGTTCAAATGCATATTGGGGTAGTTTTATTGAGTATGGCATTTATCTGGATTTACTTTTCGGAAGGATCTTTTGAATTTGAAAACATAGCAACTTTTTTTAATCGCCATCCACCTGCACTTCTTTTTTTCCTTTTCTTACTTGGTTTTGGCATCAAAGCCGGTTTTATTCCTTTACATACGTGGTTGCCGCATGCGCATCCAGCTGCACCATCGCATGTGTCAGGCGTCATGTCAGGGGTAATTGTGAAAATGGGGATTTACGGTCTTCTTCGCGTAGTATTTTATCTGAATTCGGATTTCATTTTCCTTGGTGAATTCATTTTGATTTTATCTGTTATTACTTCTCTTTATGGTATTCTAAACGCGGCAGTGGTTCGCGACTTAAAGCGAATGCTGGCATTCTGTACCATTGAAAACATTGGAATTATAGGAATGGGTATTGGGATCGGTATGATTGGAAAGGGAATAGATAACTCATATCTTATGCTATTGGGTTTTACAGGGGCATTATTGCATACGCTGAATCACTCACTTTATAAATCACTTCTTTTTTTTACTGCGGGAAACATATACCAGACATTGCATACCAGAAATATGGAACATTTGGGTGGCCTGATCAAAAAAATGCCTTTCACTGCTTTTTTCTTTTTGTGCGGCTCACTAGCTATCGGGGGGCTCCCGCCATTCAATGGATTTATTTCAGAATTTCTTATATACTCCGGATTGATTGAAGGAATAAAAGCTGATAATATTCAGTTTAGCTCCATGATGATGCTATGTATTGTGGGTTTGGCCATGGTAGGCGGTATCTCCATGCTCACATTTACCAAGTCATTTGGAATTATTTTTTTAGGGTCGCCCCGAACAGAAATACATCAACAATCCGGAGAAGTTTCAGTGATCATGCGGATTCCTTTGTTCCTGATCCTGGCTGTGATTATTGTTATCGGTATTTTCCCAAACCTGGTTTTTATTCCTGCTTTATCTGCTGCATCCGGTCTCGGGGGCGTTTCTTCTTTTTCAGACAAAATAATAGCTGTCAGTCCGCTATTAGCGATCATAGGGAGAGTTTCCTTATTACTGATTTTACTCATTGCAGTCATCTATTATATCCGCTCGAATAGTAAGGTATCAAAGCCTTCAGCCTATTTTCCTACATGGGGATGCGGCTATGTGACCCCAAATGTGCGAATGCAGTACACCGCGAAGTCCTTTTCAAAAAATTTCGCGAAATTATTTAGCTTTATTGTAATGGAAAAAAAGAAATACCATGAGATAGAAGCCAATACTATATTTCCCCAGCCAAGGACATTTCATTCTAATTACCTTGAGTTTTTTGAAAAAAATATTCTTGATCCTGTCGACAACAGAATTTTGGCATTCATGAATTATTTTACATTCATTCACAATGGCAGGCTACAGATGTATATCCTCTATGGATTCTTTTTTATTGTCATTTTACTTGCGGCTACCTTTTTTAACCTCTTATAAAATGAATTTCATCCTCGCCATCATCATGATCACCATCTTTTCAACTTTCCTGTTGACGATGGTCAATGAAAGCTGGAAAGGAAATGTGGCACTTATCACTGTATTGGTCAATGGGGCGATCAGCACATGCATAGCCATTCCGGCACTACAGGGTGTATATTTCGAAGAGGTGATGAATGGGGGTAATGTAATGGGACAGATTCCAATACGGGTAGATGCACTTTCAGGCTGGTTTATTTTAGTCATGAATTTTACGATGCTCACCGGCGTGCTCTATGGCCGTCGGTATATGAAACATTACGAAAATCAGCCGGCTAACCTCACGCTGCATTTTGCAAGCTATATCCTCAATCACTTTGCCATGATTGGGATTTATTGCATTCAAAATTCTTTTGCCTTTCTGTGTATCTGGGAGCTAATGGCTATTTCAGCCTTTCTCCTGATCATCTTTGAGCATCACAAAATTGAAACCATTAAAGCAGGAATCAATTACCTTATCCAATCGCATATCTGCATCATGTTTCTGACCGTTGGATTCATTTGGGTGAATTCTTTTGAAAGATCTTTTGATTTTAATGCGATCACAGCGTACACTTCATCTGTTAATCCCGCTATCAGCTTCATTCTCTTCTTATGTTTTTTTATCGCTTTTGGTATTAAAGCGGGTTTCGTTCCTTTTCATACCTGGCTCCCTTATGCACATCCCGTAGCGCCTTCACATGTATCAGGTATGATGTCGGGCGTCATTATCAAACTCGGTATTTATGGTATCCTCCGCATGATCCTGTTGATAAAAGGGGATTATCTCACGATGGGTTATTTTATTCTCGTCATCTCTGTGATTACGGGAGTATATGGAGTGATGCTTGCCATCATCCAGCATAACATTAAAAAATTATTGGCTTATCACAGCATCGAAAACATCGGAATCATCGGAATAGGCATCGGGCTGGGATGCATTGGTTTAGGATTGAACAATACCTATCTGGCTTTTGCAGGTTTTGCAGGAGCATTACTCCATACACTTAATCATTCACTTTTCAAATCACTTTTGTTTTATGCAGCTGGAACCGTTTATCAGGCTACGCACACACTGGATATTGAAAAACTCGGCGGCTTAGTGAAAAAGATGCCGCAGACATCCACGTTGTTTTTGATCGCTGCTTTGGCCATTTGCGGACTTCCGCCATTTAATGGTTTTATTTCCGAATTCCTCATTTATTCTGGTTTGTTCAAAGGCATTTTGACCGGTCCGTTTTTCTCCATCGCTTTTCTTGTGCCATCTATTGTCGGTTTAGTCATCATTGGCGGAATGGCTATGCTTTGTTTTACAAAAGCTTTTGGAATTATTTTTCTTGGTCGTGAACGCCATCATCTTCCTGCACATATCCGGGAAGCTGAACTCCAAAAACTCTTTCCTAAATATTTAATTGGGGTACTAATTATCCTCATCGGGCTTTTGCCTCAGGTTTTTGTTAAAATTGTGAGTACACCTGTTTCCCTCTTTATAAACAATTACGATTTTATTCATGAGCCAATTGAATTTATCATGACGCTTCAATCGGTCAGTATTGCCGCTCTTTTGTTTATCCTTTTATGTGTAGTCATGTTTTTTATAAGGAACTTTCAAACGTATACTCTTTCTCTGAATATA
>JBDUAU010000274.1:0-4979 GCA_040004485.1 Saprospiraceae bacterium | reverse complement strand
AGAAGGCAAGCTCAGATTCTATTCGATGCACACGCAGAAAGTAAAAAGTGTAAGAGTTACACTTACAGAAAAATACACCCGTGGACGATGGAAAAATAAATTAGCTGATCTCTACAAGCTCGCTGAAATCGAGTTGACGGAAGAAATAATTGTTCCCGCCGAAGAAACACTTGAACTTGATTTTGAACTTCCATTCACTCTCGTCAAGTCCGATATGGATCACATCGGCGATAAAAATTTTGTATTGCAAAACGTAGTCAACGCTGCAAAATTCATCAAGAACGTAAAGTCAGAATATACGATTGAAGCTGAAGCCGATATCGAAGGCACAGCATTAAATCCTTTCGATAAGAAAGAAGTAAATATCGTTTAGTTAAACCTGTTAAGCGTCGGTTAACCGACTTGGTTGCTGAGCTGCACATGGATGTGCAAGAGGTGTCGAAGTAGAGCGACTTCAAGGCTTTGCCTTGCATATATTAATTGCTCAGGATTTTATTCAGACTGCAAGACTAAGCCTTGCATTAATCAATTGCCCCGGATTTTAATCCGGGGAAAAGAGAAAGAAACAATTTTCGGGGGTTTTAACCCCGAAGAATTTAACCTGCCCGCTTTAGGTTTTTACACAAAGGCAGGGGCAAGCCCTGCCAATACTTTATTTTTTGTAGAATCTAACCTCTCTCAACATTTCTTCGTAAGTCTCCTCATTATTCATTATTCATTATTCATTATTCACTATTCACTATTCACTGTTCACTATTCACTATTGAACATTCTCCTTCGATTTCTTCTCCAATATCTGTTTCAATTCTTCTTCAGACTTGCCCAAATTTTCTAAAAGAAATTTTGCAGATGCTGTGAACTCATTATTGGGATACTGAGCCAGAAATTCTTCATAATATTTCTTGGCATTGACATAATCTTTCAGGTCATTATCAAAAGTGAATGCTTTTAAGAACAATGAAGTAGCACCTCTTTTATCAGTCGGATATTTTTCAATGATCCAGTCATACAGTGTGATCGCTTTTGGAATATTTCTTAATGTTCTTGCTGTTTCAGCAGCTCTGTGCAGATATTCAGCAGCTTGTGGCATATTCGGATTGGCCATGACAGCGGCTTCTGAGGCATCAACATAAAGGCGGGCCATATCTTCATTGAGCCTGTAGATCGAATCATTGAACATATGCAGACCTATCTGTTTCAGAAGTGAATCAGTTGTGATTTCGGGATTTGTAATCTTAGCCTTATAGTCAGCAGCTTTTGGGCCATCCTTAAAGCGATCTACATAAGCTCTGTAAAGAACCTGGTTGAGTTCAGGTTTTTGCAACTTATCCATGATATCGATGACCTCTGCCAGACGCTCCGGCTGATCCTTGCGATCAGGGTATTGAACCAGGTACATTTTGTAAAAACCGAGGGCCTGTGACCATTGCTGACTCTTTGTGGAAACCCTTGCAGCCTCCAGTATGTAGCGAGCTGAAGTTGAATCCTTGGTTCCATGCACCTCTATGAATTTGCTCAAAGCTGTCACCAGCTTCTGTGCGGTGGAGTCGGAGGGACTTGCTTCGTACAATTTGGATTGCTCGATGACAGCCTGTTCTTCAGGCGATTTTGGCCCTTTACAGGCTATGAAAAGAGCGAAAAGGATAAGGATAGCAGAAGTACGCATGGGATATAAGACTTATATATTTCACAAATGTAAACAAAGCCCCATTATCCAAAAGTGAATGATTTGGTAAGCACACCTTTGCCCCTAAATCCCCTGAAGGGGACTTTTATAAAAGCCTTTTGAAATGTAACCCATGAATTGAAAAAAAATATCCACGGGTTCCCAGGTGAAATAGAGTATCGCTTTTGAATTGCCACAGGTTTCAACCCGTGGGAAAGTGTTTCTCGTTTGAATCCCCACAGGTTTCAAATCTGTGGAAAATAGATCCTCTTTGAATTGCCACGGGTTTCAACCCGTGGATAATAAAGTAAGCTGTTTACAATCATTTTGTTCCTGAAGAAATCATGTTTGAATTGCCACGGGTTTCAACCCGTGGAAAAGTGAAAGACATTTAGCACATAAACATTTTAATCCTTCAATGATTTCTCATGAATTGCCACGGGTTTCAACCCATGGAAAATGGAGTAAGTTGCTAATTATATTGATCCTTTGAAATCATGTTTGAATTGCCACGGGTTTCAACCCGTGGAATAATGAAAAAACATAGTTTAGACCCTGAAGGGGTACAATAAAAAAATATCATGTATCGAAAATCAAACTCATTATCTGAGATACGCCTTCGTACGAATTTGTTTTCCTCCTCACGAAATACCTTGCCGTTTTTTGTGGGGAGGAAGACTATTTATTTAAAAGTGCTAGTTTTTCAAGGATCCAGTTTTTACTGACGACTCCCTGAGTGTTGAGTACCTCAGCCTGCAGTTTTTCAATTTCTTTTTTATCCTTTGGCGAAATTTTGGCCAGTTTACGAACAATATTTATAGTGTTTAGGTAGTGCTTTCGACTAAGTGTTGTTAATTCTTTGTTTCTACTTAAATATACTCTGAATGTTTCAAGAAATGAACCTAGTGCTTCAATGGCATCTAATTCATAATAACTTGCCATTAGTAAAGTTTTTGAATCAAGATTATAAGTTAAATCATTGTATTCTACCTTGCTTAAAAGTCCAATGACATTATTGTAATCTTTTTTATAAAAATAAAATTGAGCCATACTAAATGTGGTTGCATTCTTTCTCAAATTTGGTTCAAGAAAAAAACCATAATTTGAAATAAATTTTTCAACCCAATCAAATTCCTTCAATCTCAAACCTGCAGTAACGATATTTTTGAATGACCATGGCGTAATCTGCCCTTTAACCAAAATTGATTTATTTTCTAAGGATTCAATGTAAAGATTGAAAAGTTCTCTTACAAATTCTGGGAATCCGGAATTTGATTTTAAGACACAGTAATTAAAAGTAGCGTCTAGAATTTCTTTTACTTGAGATTCAGGGAAGTAATGAATATATTTGGTTATCAGAATTCTTAAATTATCATAATGAATCCTATTCTCAGGAAATTTATATGTTTGTAATATTTGATAATACATCCTGATAGGAGGAACATCTTGATATCCCTGCTCTTCCACATGTTGAATGATTTCATTAATGAACAACATATTATAATCCAAAGCCACTTTACGTTGATGACTAAGTATGGTACAATAATATCTAAGCTTTTCAGCAAGATAAAAACGGTCAAGATTAATCGCAATATCCTCAATATTGAATTTTGAACTTCTACCAATAGGGTATTTACTTAAATCATACTTACTTTGTTCTATTTCATATTGATAAAAGTAATAGGAAGCAGGCTTTAGCTTTTGATTCTCAGAAAGGTTCTGTACTGTTTTTATCGCACTTGATTCAAGTTTATCTAACCTTCTTTCCAAAATTGCCTCTAATAAATATTTTGCTTTGTGAATTGGATTTGCTTCAAAAGTTTCTTGTGCATAGTATTCCTCAACTAATTTCAGCAAGTCGCTCTGAAGTTTTCTGAATCTTCCATCATCAAAAGGTTCTGGAGGTGTTATTATTTTTTGCCAGATTTCTTCTTTGGATAACTCAGCTTTATCACTATCCTTTAAATCATTCTTTATCCATTCAAAAAGAAGTACTATTGATTCACTTCGGTTAAAGTAGGGACTCAATAAAAATCTATGTAGCCTATTGAATTCATAGCCATCAAGTTGTATTAAGGCATTATAAAGTTTTGTACTACGCATCAGTCATATATATATATTATATTATTTGCTTTATAAAGCTTTAGTATATAGATCATAAAACATACCAATTAATTTTATTTGTTAAGGGTTTCGCGTGGTTTATGCTGATATAATCCTTTACATTGTATTGAAAATCAATGCATTAACAATATGTATAAAAAAATATGTAATTTTCTCACTTATTCTTTTTGTCTCTGGTAAGAAGTCGTATCTTGGTGCCGTTAAATTAAGTGATTGTCCATTCATCTTAACCAAAAATGAAGAATCTGTACCGTTTACAGACCCTTTTGGTAGTTAGTTTCTCATTCATGTTCTCGACATGGATCAGTGGTCAATTAGGTGATCCCATCAATGTCAATCTTAAGAATTCAGGTGCCGTTTATACCGATCAGTTCTCAGGATCAACAACTTATGCTTTCGGGGATGTTCCTGGACATACTCCCGGTGCTCAATTTGGAAACGCAAGTATCACAGCAGGAAGTAATGGTAATACCTTAAAGGTAACCTTTACACCGGTACCAGGAGCAATTGGTAGCACAGATTACATAGTAACTTACTATACGCTGACTGTTCCCATGCATCCTGTGACAAGATGGTACAGATTCAATCTCTCAAATGAAGTTGTAGTCGCCGGGTCCGATAAATATGTTGTAGCCAAAGGTGCAATCAATTTCCCATTGCAGGTACTTGATAATGACTCAGTACCTACAGGTGCACTGACTTTATCAAGTGTGTCCATATCAAATGCCGGTGATGCCGTAGTCAATGCCACAGGAGATGCCATTCTGTTTTCACCAAATGCAGATTTTGAAGGAGATACCTGGATCCAATACATTGCCTGCGATTCATTCGGCAATTGTGGTCAGGGAAATGTACATGTTCTTGTTCACGATTCTTCTCAGCAAGACCAATTGTACTATAAGAAATATTTGCTCAATACTGAAAATCTTGAAGTACTAACTCCATTTGATTCATTTGCTGTTGATATTGAGCCATTACACGGTACGCTTGAAGCAACAAGTGATTTCGGATGGATATATACCCCTGATGCCGGGTATGTTGGACAGGATACCTTCCAGTTAAGCTTATCAACCCTGGTACTCAGAAATTATACGATTACTGTTTACAATAAACCCGTCAATTTTCACGCCCGTGATGATAAGTTTTATGTTCGTCCCGGATTGAGTGTAACATTTAATGTGCTGAACAA
>JBDUAU010000053.1:0-16950 GCA_040004485.1 Saprospiraceae bacterium | reverse complement strand
GCATTTCAATTTGTCGCTTGGCTATAAAGTTTGGATTGTCGACATGATCGCGCATTTCTGTATAATTTTCAACAGCTAAATCAGCGATGGCATCCGTATTTTTTTTGCGAAGAAGCTGATAAGATTTAAATGCTTCTTTCCAATCTTCATGATGTGTATCAAGACATTGATCGAGGACGCGTACATCTTCCATGGCGCAATTCATGCCCTGGCCATAAAAAGGGACAACAGCATGTGCCGCATCGCCCATCAACAAAGTCTGATCCGTATGCCATGGACTACATTTCACTGTTCCTAACGCACCAGTCGGATGATGCATGAAATCATCAACCAGATTCGGCATGAGATGCACAAGTTCTGGAAATTGCGTTTTGAAAAAAGCAAGAACCTCTTCTTTCTGGTTCAACTGATTAAATCCGGGTTGCCCATCAAAAGCAAGGAATAAGGTAACTGTAAAACTTCCATCAAGATTGGGCAGCGCTATGACCATAAAACTATGTCTGGGCCAGATATGAAGTGCATTTTTTTCAATAAGCCATGTACTATTCGGCCCGGCAGGAATCTCTAATTCTTTATAGCCATGATCCAACCAATCCTGACGGTAATTAAACCGGATATTCGAACCGATTTGCATAAAGCCTTGTCGAACATCACTGCCTGCACCATCAGTGCCAATCAAAATGTCTCCGGATAAATCTACTTTTTCTGAGGAGCCAGTTTTTGATCCCATTACACGAGCTTGCCGGACATCTGCATGTTGAATACTTATTCCAAAATGAATATCAATATTAGCATGAGCACTTGCAGCGTTGAGCAATAATGCATTTAAGCCATGACGTGAAATAGACTGAATAAATTCTTCAGGCCGTCCGCTGTAAGGCAATAATCTCGTAATCGATCCGTCTATCGCATGGATCATACGACCCAGCATCGGAATCGAAATGTCAAGAGCTTTCTCTTTTAAGCCGATCAGATCAAGAGCAGCTAATCCCCTGTCTGATAATGCAAGATTTATAGATCTTCCGGCGACCATAGCTCCTGTCCTCGGATCTTCCCTTTTCTCGAGTAGCGTGATACGATGTCCACGATCTGCAAGCCTTAGTGCAAGCAGTGTCCCGCACAGACCAGCACCACATATGATTACGTTTGATGACATGGGGTTAAGATACAGACAAATAGATATTTTCGATGGTTGCTGAGCTGAAGCACAAGGTTGAGTGAAGCCGGTCGAAGTATTCGATTTTCGATTTGGGATTGTTGCTGAGCTGTGGTTGAACTGAGCTGTAGCAGGAGTTTGAGTACAAGCTGGCCGAAGCATTCGATTTTTGATTTTGGACTTTTTTGATTCGCCTCACTTCGCTTGAAGAAAAGGAAAAATACCTCACGTCTCACATCTCACATCTCATATCTCATATCTCACGTCTCACGTCTCACGCCTCACGACTCACGCCTGACGAGTCCAGGTCGAGCACGGCAAAACTCACCTGAATCCCGTAATATTGTTAGATCGTACACTGCCTTTATTATGATGTAAAACCTGGAATAATTATTATGAAAAATCCCTCTGCCATCTTCATACTTTTATGGGCGAGTCAGATAGGTATTGCCCAACCTGTCACCATCGATAATGAATCTGTACCTGTTGAATACTACAGAATTCCTGACAATCCGTTGGACCCATCATACACAACATATTCAGCTGATATAGAAGCCAGATTCGGTGGTTTGTCCATGACAGGCTATACTGAAACGAGCCTCGAAGATGATTACCTTAATCTGGAAGGATATAAAAAAGTAAACAGGGAAGGCGATATTGAAATTGAAGCCTCCATCGGAGATTTTAATGTATTTGGAGAGAGAACGGATATGCGGAGAACGAAAAAAAAGAATAAGGACGGGAAGGAAATCATCAACATCACATATGCAAAAGAGATTAAGTATTCAATTCCTATTTCCATAAAAGTGGCAGACAAAAAAGGCAACACCCTTGAAGACGAATATATTTTCTCCTGGACAGATGAAAACACATATACAACTTCTTATTACAACAGCCTTTCAGAACTTGATTCCTATTGGAGAATCAACAGAACATCCAAGCTGGCTGATCTGCAGCGCGACAGAGTAAGAGAAGGCTTTAAGAAAATATCATCCTTACTGAATGATAAATATGGCTACCGGCTCGTGAAGGAAAATGCACATTTCGAGACGATAGGAAAGAAAAAGCATCCGGACTATGATGCCTATCAAAATGCTTTGGTAACTATAAAAGAAGCATTCAAAACAATGAGCGCATCCTCAGGATTGAATACGATTAAAACCAGAATCAAATCATCTCTTGATTTTTATAATGCTGAAAGTAAAAAGTATGGCACGAAATCCAAGGATGATAAAAAACTTAAGCACATCACGTTGTATAACCAGGCATTGGCTTATTTCTGGCTTGAAGATTTTGATCAGGCCACTATGTTTGCAAAAGAGATCCAGAAATTTAATGCGAAAGATAAAGATGCAAAGCGCTTATTGGCAGATATCGATTACACCAGGAGCTCACTGGAGAGAGCAGATAAGAAGTCAAGACATGGCGTGATGGTGGGAGGGAAGACCTGAAAAAATGTTTAATCTAGAACAAAAATTAAAAAAAATGAGGACGCAGATAAAATAAGAAAAAATAAGATTTATTAAGATATATTTTCACAATGCATATCATTTGTGCACGGGTTAGTGATCATAAATTTTCTTCTTTTATCTGCGTCCTTTTTATAGCCCAGCTTAGTTTTTAATGAAATAAGTTTATTAATTCTTTTCATTTTTCAGTAGTATAGTTGAATATGCATCTACATTGACTATACTATTTGTGATATTGATTTTAGGATCAGATATTATATCGAAGTGTTCCGGTATGGCAGTCGTTGTCGCTTGATTGGAAAGGTTATGTATCACTACAAATTTTGAAGTAGGTCCCGATAAGGAGTAAGCCAGAATCGCAGGTGATTCCATTTTTAAAAATTCTAGTTTGCCTGATGCTATCCCGGGGTGATCACGTCTAAGGTGGATCCATTTTTTGTAATAATTGTAAATAGAATTTGGATCTGTTTTTTGCAATTCAAGAGGTGTTACATCCGGGACAACAGAATATTTTGGTATCATCCAGTGTGTATCTTCTCTCTCCCCGGCTTCGCCTCCCCAAAGAAATGGCTCTCTGTTATTTTCATCGGGTTTCATGCCCAGCATTCCGATTTCTTCACCATTATAGATGTATGGTGTACCGGGAAGAGTAAGTAATAATGAAGCTGCGAGTTTTGATTTGGCAATATCACCACCAAGTCTTGATCTGATGCGATTCATATCATGATTGGATAATAATATAGCATCTTCAAAAGGAACGTTAGTGGCACAATACACGCTATCAATATGCGCATAGGCATCCACGAATTTCATCGGGTTACTTTCGTTAATACAATCAGGTATTGATTTTGTCAGTTCAAAATTGAATAAAGAAGGTAAACCCTTGAAAAGTGTCGTGAGTAAAACCGGATCGGACCACACTTCACCGACCAGCATGACATCAGGTTTGACGGATGCCATTTCGGATCTGAATTCTTCCCAGAATTGACGGGTATCATCAAGTCGGTCATCCGGAAAAATATGTCTTGCAGCATCAAGTCTGAAACCATCAATGCCTTTCTCCAGCCAAAATTTTCCAATCTTATATACTTCTTTCCTGACTTTAGGATTGTCAAAATTAAGATCAGGCATGCCTTTCCAGAAAAATCCATAATAATGTTCCTGGTCATCATTCCATTTATGCCACTGCGTCAGATTGTCTGAATCGAATGTGGTGGTTTTTTTATTTATTTCATCCTGCACGGTCTGATAATCTTTCCAGACATAATAGTCACGATACGGATTGTCAGGTGATGATGACGATTGAATAAACCAAGGATGTTCGGAGGAGGTGTGATTGATGACGAGATCAAGGATAAGTTCCATGCCGCGTTGATGTACTTCTTTGATGAGCTTGTCCATGTCCGCCATCGTTCCATAATCAGGATGAATGGCATAATAATCAGTCACATCATATTTGTGATAGGAAGGAGAAGGATGTACAGGACTGATCCATATAGCTGTAGCTCCAAGATCCCGGACATAATCAAGCTTGGAAATCAATCCTGGGAGATCACCGATACCATCATAATTGGAATCGCAGAAGGATTGGATAAATACTTCGTATACGATCACGTGGTCATGAATTTTTGGTTGGGCACCTGTATGGCATCCGATTAGAACAAAGACAACAAAAAAAAGATATAATAGGAAACTGTTTATTTTTTGAATCAATGCACTGCTTTTAATATATCTGCTGCTGAATTTCATTTTCAATCCTTAAATGAATCCAATACAGATAAAAAGCTGCCGACATCATCATTTGTGTTGTAAAGTGGAACGACGGCGATTCTGATCACATTAGGTTCGCGCCAATCAGCAATCACTCCATTTTTTGATAAATGTTCGAATAAATGCTTTCCATCACTTTCAACCAGCATGGAAAGTTGGCATCCTCTTTCATCAGGATGGGAAGGTGTGATCATTTTTATTTGTTTTTTAGTGACCATGATCTCATATATATCGACCATCATTCTTTTCGATGTATCTCTGAGATTTTTAATACCTGCCTGATCAAATATTTCCATAGAAGCTCTCATCGCAGCAAGTGGTAATATCGGTGGATTACTCAATTGCCATCCTTCTGCACCGGGCAACGGATCAAAATCATCACGCATGCCGAACCGTGTTTGTTTATTATGTCCCCACCAACCTGAAAGACGCGGAATAGTAGTGTCATCTCCATGACGATCATGTACAAAGATGGCACCCAGGCTACCAGGTCCTGAATTCAAATATTTATAACTACACCACGCTGCAAAATCAACATTCCATTCATGAAGTTTTAATTCAACATTTCCTGTGGCATGCGCCAGATCCCAACCAACGACTATTCCATATTTCTGTCCAAGCTTTGTAATTTCTGCGATGTTGAAAAATTGTCCTGTATAATAATTCACCCCTCCTAAAAGAATTAGTGCGATTTCTTCGCCTTGTTGTTCCAATATAGATTGCAGATCATCTATTTGCAGACAATGTTCACCTTGTTTTGGACGCCACTGAATAATGGATTCTTTTGGATCGTATCCATGCCATTGTGTTTGTGATGCTACTGCATACCGGTCAGAAGGAAAAGCATCACTCTCGATCAGGATTTTATATCGCTTTTTTGTAGGTCTGTAAAATGATGCCATCAACAAGTGAAGATTTACCGTCAGGGAATTCATGACGACCACTTCACTTTGATGAGCACCGACAAGGTCTGCCATCGATTTCGTCAGAAATTCATGATAAGGTAACCATGGATGTCTCGCATGAAGATGTCCTTCCACACCGAGTGCTGCCCAGTCATCCAGTTCCTCATTGACATATTCTTTTACTTTCTTAGGCTGCAGGCCCAAAGAATTTCCACACAGGTAAATCGATTCTTTCCCATTGACGAGTGGGATGTGGAATTGATCTCTGTATTTTCCGTGAGCCATGAAATTTACGATTTTTAAATAAAGGACGCAGATTTTTTAAGAAAAAAATATGATTGGTTAAGATTTATTTTTCATGTACATTGTCTTCATAGTAATAATTCAACCATTCACCTCACACGTCACTCGTCTCACATCTCATATCTCATATCTCATATCTCATATCTCATATCTCATATCTCATATCTCACGCCCCATCCACTCCAGTGCTGACTTATACAAAAGCCACTCCTTTGTATGATCACTATAAGGCATATGCTCAATCAATTTTCCTGGTACTTTTTCTCCAAGAGGAAATGGGTAATCACTTCCTAATGCTATTTTTTCTGCACCGACAATATCAATAAGATAATCAAGAATACGTTCATCATGAACAAGTGAATCAATCCAGAATTTTCCTAAGTACGATCTTGGCGATTTATTATTATCTACAGCGACAAGATCAGGTCTGACGTTGAAACCATGCTCAATCCTCGCAATCGTGCCGGGAAAAGATCCGCCTCCATGTGCAAATGCAACGCGAAGTTTTGGAAAATTTTCAAACACACCACCAAATATCATGGAGCAAATAGCACGACTCGTTTCCGCAGGCATACCCACAAGCCAGGGCAACCAATATTTTTCAATTTCTGATGAACCCATCATCTCCCACGGATGAACAAATATGCAGGCATTCATCTGCTCAGCCGCTTCGTAAAAAGGCATCAATGCAGGATCATTGAGATTCCATTGATTGACGTGTGATCCGATTTCAACACCGACCATACCAAGTTCTGTAACACATCGCTGCATTTCCCTGATCGCAAGATCCGGTGCTTGCAGAGGTACAGTGCCTATTCCGATAAATCGATCAGGATAACGACTTGTAACTTCAGCGATATAATCATTGAAATACCTGCTCGTCTCAAGCCCATCTTCACCTTTTGCCCAATAATAAAATAGTACCGGGATGATCGAGAGAACCTGTTTATTTACACCATCCGCATCACATTCCTGAATTCTGACAAGCGGATCCCAACAATTTGATTCTATCTCCCGAAAAAATTTATCTCCGATCATCATCCTTGCACGACACTCCCCACAATCTTCGAGATGTACGAATTTTCCATAGCCGAATTTTTCAATCCACTTTGGAATTTCGTAAGGCATGATGTGTGTATGAATGTCTATTTTCAAAGTGAATAGTGAAAAGTGAAAAGTGAGTTTTTCTGTGCTCTGCTTATGTTCGTGAGACGTGAGGAGTCATACGTGAGGTTAAGCTTTTTTCTATGTCATAAGTCCGGTATCCGGTATCCGTTTATTCGGCATCCATGTTTTAATGAGGGTACGCCACAGTAATATTCTTCGCCTCTGTAAAAAATCGCATCGCTTCCCATCCGCCTTCTCTGCCAAGTCCGGATTGCTTGACTCCTCCAAATGGTGTACGTAAGTCGCGCAGCATCCAGCAATTCACCCAAACAATCCCTGATTGTAAATTTGAAGATACGCGGTGTGCACGTGCAAGATGATTCGTCCAGATCACAGATGCAAGGCCATAATTTGTATCATTCGCCATGGCGACTACTTCATCTTCAGTTTCGAATGGGATAATAGATACAACAGGACCAAAAATTTCTTCTTTGTTTGTTCGACAATTCTGTTCAAGTCCTGTTATGATCGTCGGCTCTACAAAATATCCATCACCAAGTGCTCCTTGTAATTTAACCTGATTTCCACCTGTTGCCAGCTTTCCACCTTCTTGTTGAGCAAGATCGATATAGCTCATGACTTTTTTCATATGCCCTTCAGATATCAATGATCCAATATCTGTATCCGGATCCATCGGGTCGCCTATTTTCAAACGCTTGGTCCTGAATATGAAATCAGAAAGAAATTTATCATACAGATTAGATTCAACAAAAATCCTTGATCCGCAAAGGCAGATTTGGCCCTGGTTACTAAATGCAGATCGAATCGTGGTCTGCAACATATTTTGATAATCACAATCGCCAAAAATAATGATCGGGTTTTTTCCACCAAGTTCAAGAGAAACTTTTTTCAATTGCTCTGCGCAAAGAACTGCAATTCGCTTACCGACCGCAGTGCTTCCGGTAAATGAAATCGCTTTGATGTCTTCATGTTTCACAATTGCTTCACCTGCTTCAGGTCCGGTGCCATGAATGATATTGAGTACACCCGGAGGCAAACCTGCTTCATTGCAAATTTTTCCAAGCATTGCGGCGGTAGCAGGTGTCAATTCAGATGGTTTTCCAACGACTGTATTACCTGCTGCAAGTGCAGGCGCAATCTTCCACGTAAATAAATAAAGAGGAAGATTCCAGGGAGAAATACATCCAACTACACCTAGTGCATCTCTCAATGTAAAATTAAAAGCCTGACTGGGCATCACATGAGATTCAGATGACCATTGCGTGGCAGCAGCCCCAAAAAAAGAAAAATTGGATGCTGCTCTCGGGATATCCAATTCGCGAGCCAGAGAGATAGGTTTTCCCGTATCAAGACTTTCTGCTTCAGAAAATTCCTCAAGCCGTTCAGTGATCAGGTCGGCGATTTTTTGAAGTATAGTTTGCTTTTTGGCCAATGGAGTTAACATCCATGCTGGTGATGCGGCTTTCGCTGCTGCTACGGCAAGATTAACATCCTGTTCGTCACCTGCTGAAACTGTCGCGTATTTCTTTCCGGTAGATGGATTGATGACATCTAATGTCTTTCCACTCACTGATGGCCTGTATTCACCATTTATAAAGTGTTCAAAAGATTTTATTATGGTCATATTTGATTTTTAGAAAACTATATGTTCTCACAATTTTCGATTTTCGATAACCTATTTACGGCTCACATCTCACATCTCACAATTCACAATTCACAATTCACAACTCACAACTCACAACTCACGACTCACGTTCTCATGCGAAGAAAAATAAAATCCCAGATATTGCTTCAGTTCTTCAGGCAGGGCAGGCAATTCAGATCTTGGAATAAGCAAAGTAGCCACCTGGTACAAGTCCGTAAATATCTGGTGATGCTGGGCAGTAGATTTGAGGTACTGATGACCCGAAGATCCACCTGTGCCTGTCTTTCGACCGATCATCCGCAGCACCATCTGGCTATGACGATTGCGCCAATTGGTCAGCATTTCTTCAATATCCATCAGGCGTGACAATAGGCGATAAGGTTGTTGCAAAATAGGTTCATCCCGATAAAGAAAAATGAAGAGGGCAGCAAGCATGGCTTTGTAGGAGAATTTTACTTCACCACGTTTTCGCATTTCTTCAAATTGTGCAGGATCAAATACGGCATTAAAATAAGTGCTTGTATCCCCCATCATCGTCAACCTTTGTTTTTTAGTCTCTTCGGAAAGTATTTCGGATGCATTGATCGCATCTTTATCTTTCTGAATCATTCGTTCAACAGCTTTTTTATAGGCTTCAAGAAAACTGAATTTACTAAACTCAAGAAATGGTGTACGGTCAAGCCATTCGATGACATGCGTAAGCAGAGATTTATTTTCAATACTTCGATCCAATACTTTTTTCTGATCCTCAGAAAAAACCACATCATATGGCAGGTTGTTATAAGTCAGACGTTGCTCTTGTTTTAAACCAAGTAAATTTTCAACAATCCTGAATTGTAAGCTCTGAAATCCACTTGCCGGAAACAGATATTGTCTGAAGTCAAGAAAGTCCATCGCTGTCAGTGTTTCCATGACATTGATTTGTTCGATCAATAGTTTTTGTATCTCAATGATTCGTTCAAGTCTGGTGACGGCTTTCAGGATTTCTACTTCATCCATCAGATTGTCTTCAAACATCAGAGAGATGGATTCCAGTTCGTGGATGATCTGCTTGAACCACAATTCATAGACCTGATGCATGATGATGAAGAGCATCTCATCATGAGCTACTGATTCTTCGACCTGTGCTGAACGGGGATGTTGTGCATCCAGGATTTTATCCAGTTGCAGATAGGAATGGTAGTGAACGGAGGTAAATTTTTCAGACATAATTATTCGTTGGCAATATAAGCTGTTCCTTTTATTTCGATCAATATCTGAGGCCGGGGAAGATCGGCAACCGCCACTGTAGTTCTGCAGGGTCCTGTGTTCGGAAAAAAGGAATTATAGACTTCATTGTAGGCATCAAAATGAGACATATCCTTTAGAAAAACGGTGACATCGACCAGGTTTTGAAGGTCCCCACCATTCAGTCCAAGATAGTGTTTGATATTTTCCAGCACTGCACTGGTTTGGGTTTTAATATCCAAAAGCCATTGACCATCAGGTTGTAAATCAGCGCCGGCGTATGAATTATCTGGCCGTCTTGAACTGGTGCCAGAGATAAAAACCCAGGGTCCTATGCGCTTTGTATGTGGATAACGACCAAGTGGCTGGGCGCGATCCTGAGCGATGATGATATCCTGAGCCATAAGTCTTTATATTCGACCTGCTAAGGTAATTAATCCAATGTTGCAAAGTTTTTCTTCGGGTCTGGTACTTTTAATATGGCCACGAAGGCACAAAGACACAAAGGTTGAAATTCGCCTAATTTTCTTTGCGTTTGGTACTTTTAATATGGCCACGAAGGAGCAAAGACACAAAGGTCTAGAGTTGCATAGTTTTTCCTTGCGTCTGGTAATTTTAATATAGCCACGAAAGCACAAAGACACAAAGGTTGAAATTCGCCTAGTTTTCTTTGCGTCTTTGCGTCTTTGTGGCTATTGATATTTTATTCACCTCAAAAGCACTGCTTTGACTTTCTAAAACTCTGGCCAATAAAGGTGAGGTGTAAAATAATAATTAGCGTTAATTAGCGTAATTAGCGGCGAAACAGCAGAGAGCAAAGAGCAGTGAGCAGAGGGAAATAAGCAATAAGTAAAGAACAATCGAGAATAGGCAATGATCAAAACGAAAATAATTTGCGTTAATTTTTTGAAATAAATTCTGCGTAATTAGCGGTGAAAAATAATAGTCGTCATGGATATTAACCTAAAAGGTAAGAATGCTTTAGTCTGCGGCAGCAGTAGCGGGATAGGGAAGGCAAGTGCAATTGTATTGTCACAACTTGGTGCCAATGTTACGCTGCTGGCAAGAAATGAAGTTACGCTGGGAGAGACTTTAAGGGAACTGGATCATACGAAAGGTCAGCATCATGAATTTCTTGTCGCGGATACTGCTGATGAAGCCGATTTTCATTTCAAAATCCTGGGACTTTCCAAAGTGAAAACGATTCATATTCTTGTCAATAATTCCGGAGGACCTGCAGCAGGAAATATAGCAAGTGCGGAACCCAATGCATTCAAAAGTGCATTCGCACAACATCTGCTGGCCAATCATGTGGCGGCACAACTTTTAATACCCGGGATGAAAGAAGAAAAATACGGTCGTATCATCAATATCATTTCAACTTCAGTCAAACAACCTTTGAAAGGTTTAGGTGTCTCTAATACGATCAGAGCTGCTGTTGCAAATTGGTCAAAAACACTTGCCACGGAATTAGCACCATTTGGCATCACAGTGAATAATGTGTTGCCCGGTGCAACAGAAACAGATAGATTAAATTCTATTGTTTCAAATAAGGCAAATAAAACAGGCAGAGATATTGAAGACATTCGTAAAGAAATGCTTGAAGAAATTCCGATGGGGCGATTTGGTAGTGCTGAAGAAATTGCAAATGCCGTTGGATTTCTAGCATCACCTGCTGCGGCGTATATCACGGGGACACAGATTACAGTGGATGGTGGAAGGACGGGAGTATTGTAGGCCTCGTTTTACCCCCTAGCCCCCTGAAAGGGGGAATTGTTTTTTTCCACTAGCCCCTGAAAAGTGGAATTGTTTTTTTCTAAACTGATAATTGAAAACAACTCCCCCTTTCAGGGGGCGGGGGGTCAAAAGAAATCTAAAATCGAAAATAAAGTAATGTCATCTCCAAAAACATATGTAGTCACCGGTGCTAGTCAGGGTATTGGATTGGAAACTGTGCGCAGTCTTGCTGACTTAGGTCATCGTGTGTTGTTCACGGCACGGTCTAAGGAGAAAGTTGATAGAGCAGTTGCTATTATTTTATCTACACATCCCGATGCATTAGTCGAAGGGTATGTGGCCGATATGAGTTTGCAAAGTGATATTCGAAAAGCAGCTTCAGAGATGATAGCTCAACATCCTGTGATAGAAGGTCTGATCAATAATGTCGGAACATGGATGTCAAATCATCAATTGACAAAAGAAGGTATCGAAACGGTGTATGCCACAAATCATCTGAGTTATGTGCTCATGACACATCTTCTTTATCCGGCATTGAGAAAGGCAAAACATGGACGCATCGTCAATGTGGCCAGCAATGCACACTCTTATGGAAAAATAAATATTCCTGATCCCGGCTATGCAAAAAATTATCATGGCCTTCGTTCCAATGGACAATCAAAGCTTGCGAATCTTTATTTCACGTTTGAACTGGATGCACTCAAGCCGGATGCAAATATCAGTGTGTATGCAGCATCACCGGGATTAGTGAAAACGGACATAGGATTAAAACACACGAATTGGTTGCACACGCTTGCCTGGAAATTCAGACGTCGTAAAGGCCAATCGCCATCTGAAGGGGCTCGCACTTCTGTATTCTGTGTGACTGATCCATCTATTGAAAACCAAAGTGGTAAATATTGGGAAAGCAATAAAGTCAAAGATGTTTTTCCCTCAGCAAAGGATCCTGTTCTGGGAAAACAACTTTGGGATCTGAGTAACAGGATGTGTGGGATAGATGATTATTTTTATGAAAAAAGCTAGGGGAAATTAGGCTAAGGAGAAGAAAGGCTAAGGAAAAAGGAGGCTTTAAGTTTTTCACCGCTAATTACGCAGAGATTTATTTTAAAAAATTAACGCAAATTAATCTGCGGTACTTGAGACAGTCGAACTGTATTCTTTTAACCGTAGATCTGATGTACATCGTTTAAAAATAAATTTGCGTCAATCTGCGTCAAAAGAAAAATGCGCGTCCGGAGTCCAGAGTCCGGAATCTCTTAATCCGGTATCGAAAACGGAATTTGTCTACCTTTGCAAACTTGCCTCATCATCCCCCTTTGTGAAGGCTTGTCAATCAATAGCTTATGGTATTTCTTGAGTTTGAGCAGCCCCTTGAAAGTCTCTATGATCAACTCGAGCAGATCAAACAAATCGAAGCTCAGGGCGACATCGACGTTTCCGCTGCCATAAGGGACCTGGAGAATAAGATCATCCAACTCAAAACGGAGATCTATGGCAACCTAAGCGGTTGGCAAAAAGTGCAATTGTCAAGGCATCCGGAACGGCCATATACCTTGTTTTATATCCAGCAGATCTTTACCAACTTTATTGAACTCCATGGCGACAGATTGGTCCATGATGACAAAGCTATCATCGGTGGATTCGCCCAACTGGATGGGAAGTCAGTCATGGTCATAGGGCATCAGAAAGGTTCTAACACGAAGATGAGGCAATACCGGAATTTTGGTATGGCCAATCCTGAAGGATATCGCAAGGCTTTACGTCTGATGAAGCTGGCCGAAAAATTTAATATCCCGATTGTAACATTGATTGATACGCCGGGTGCTTATCCCGGTCTCGAAGCTGAGGAGAGAGGACAGGCTGAAGCTATCGCAAGAAATCTGATTGAGATGGCACAGCTCAGAGTTCCGATCGTGTGTTACATCATCGGAGAAGGAGCTTCAGGTGGTGCGATTGGAATCGGGCTGGGGGATAGAGTATTTATGCTTGAGAATACGTGGTATAGTGTGATCTCACCTGAATCCTGTTCGTCAATATTATGGAGGAGCTGGGATTTTAAAGAAACTGCGGCTGAAGCTTTAAAGCTGACGGCTGATCATATGGTTGAATTCGGTCTTGTAGATGGTATTGTGAGAGAGCCACTCGGTGGAGCGCATAATGATCCGGATGGAATGGCTGTAGCACTTGCAGAGCATATCAAGACGCAGCTTGAAGAATTGAAAAAATCTACCCCTGATCAGCGGATCAATACACGTATTGAAAAATATTCGGCGATGGGTCGGTACGAAACAAAATCTCTGACCGAAGAAACTCGTTAGTGTGTTCCGATAGACGTCGGAATGATTGAAGAGCGTAGTATTTGATTTATGCTGGAAGCCATCAGGACATATTTTTTTGAACGTGCCAAGAAGAAAAGGCTCATCGCGTCGTCCGGTACCTCCTCAGGTTTTCATCACGATCGTAAAAATCACTATGGCCTTCTGACAGATGCTGCCAGCGCTGACGATCGTATCATCGTCAATTCATTCGCAGAAGATTTAAGAAAAGATGGAAATCGTGTAAAAATTCTGGGTTTCGTGAATGGCAAAATGGAAACCATTTCAACTCCTTTCGATATCATCACCACAAATGATCTGAATAAAGTATCACACGTACCAAAATCGGCTGTTGCAGAAGATTTCATGAGCCAGGCATTTGATGTACTGATCAATCTTTCGATTAAAGAAAATCACAAGCCGCTGGACTATATCAGCTCCGTATCAAAAGCATCCTTTCGTATCGGACCCTGGTATGCTCAGCAACAGGCGAATCCATATGATCTTTGTATCGATGCCGGAAATTCTGCTACACTGAAGGAATGGATAAGTGAACTAATGCATACATTGCAAAAGATATATTAATACCGGATGTCTACGCTTGATCTTACAGGTACGGGAGTTGCACTTGTCACTCCGTTCAAAAAAAATTCCATTGATTTCAATGCACTTTCATCGCTCGTGGATAAAGTCATCCACGGTGGGGTAGAATACATCGTCAGTCTCGGTACGACCGGTGAAGCTACAAGCCTGACTGATCAGGAACAAACTGAAGTGATCAAACATACGATTGGAGCTGTGGCCGGAAGAGTTCCGATCATTGCGGGACAATTTGGTGGTAACAATACTGCACAACTCTGTGAAAAACTTTCTTCATTTGATGTCACCGGTATTTCTGCGATACTGTCCAGTAGTCCTGCTTATGTGAAACCAAGTCAGGAAGGAATTTACAGACATTACATGGCCCTTGCTGAAGCTTCGCCATTGCCGATGATAATTTATAATGTACCCAGTCGTACAGCCTCAAATATTTCAGCAGGGACACTACTTCGTTTGGCCAATGATTCTATTAAATTCATTGGGGTAAAAGATGCATCTGCTGATCTACATCAGGCGGCGGCATTGGCGAGATATGCGCCTTCACATTTTACGTTGCTGTCCGGTGATGACCCTACGGCACTTGCGTTCATTGCGAATGGAGGACGGGGCGTTATTTCGGTGATTGCAAATGCATATCCTGAATCTTTTTCATCGATGATACGCTATGCACTGAGTGGAGAGTGGGGAAAAGCAAGACATATCCATTATCGTTTGCTTGATCTTCATCAATGGCTTTATATTGAAGGGAATCCGGTCGGTATAAAAGAAGCTTTAAATTACAAAGGATGGTGTGGAGCGGAATTACGACTTCCGCTTGTCGAGATCAGTGATTCGAATAAGAAGAAATTGCATGATGCGATGGATGCTGTTAAAGGCATGAATTGAAAAAATTTTGAATTGGGAATTGAAAAGAGAATCTTGAATTTGGTGCTTCGACCTGCTTTACTCATCCATGTTCTACAGCTCAGCAACCATTTAGAATTTAGAACAAAGAAGGAAAAGTTGGAATTTTGAATTTTGAAGGAAATGGGAATTTTGAATAAGAAATTGTAAAGGGAATCTTGAATCAGGAATTTTGAATTTAGAACAAAAAAGTAGAACTGGGAATTTTGAATTTAGAAGAAAAAGTAAAATTTTGAAAGAGTAGAAGATAGTTATCAAGCCAGAGACTTTAGCTCCATCGGAGCGACATATCTGTAACACCAATGAACACCGTAATTTTAAAGCTCCGTAGGAGCGATATATTTTGAATGCTGGTCTTGTGGTTAAACAGAGAAAATTTGATACCCTGGATGAATGTTACTAGGAATCATCCGTTGATACAGATTTCCAAATTTTTTTATTTAATCATCGTGGTAAAATATATCGCTCTTACGGAGCTCAAAAAACTTCTTACGCACTACGTGCTACAGAGATGTCGCTCCTACGGAGCTATAGTGTTTGCAAAAAAAAACTATTGAAATCTCAAGGTTAGACATAAGCAACTCCCCCTTGGTTGCTGTAGCTGTAGAAAGAGGTTGAGTATGGCAGGTCGAAGCATCAGGGGGCCGGGGGGTAAATACGGTCTTCCTCTCACAAATCCGAGATCTCAATCCCCAGCGTCTTCAGTGCTTTAAATGATGCATTCTGTTCTGCACTTTTTTTATTGAAGTCTTCACCGGTTGCTACTTCTTTGCCATCGACGTAGACACCGATCTTAAACCGGTCGCGGTTTTCCATCTTGAATCGTTCGATGACACGGTAGTCGATTTCGCTTCCCTTCTTTTGACAGAATTCAAGAAGCTGGCTTTTGTAGTTGTCATCATTCTCTTCGAGGTCGTGAATATTGACATGACGTCGGAGGATTTTGGTGATGACGATCCTTTTGGTGGTATCAAAACCTTTTTCAAGATAGATGGCGCCCACCAAGGCTTCAAGACAATTGCCTTTCATGGATTCACTTAGCCTGGTATCATTAGCATCCTGAAGAACCACATCGATGCCCATGTCGTCAGCGACTCTGTTGAGGGTCTTGCGTTTGACGATCTTGGACCTCATCTTGGTGAGAAATCCCTCGTCGCTATTGGGATATTTTTTGAAAAGATATTCTGCTACGATCGTACTCAGGATTGAATCGCCCAGGTATTCAAGCCGCTCATTGCTGGTGACGGTATGAAACTTTGGTTCTGAAGCCGACTTGTGACTGAAAGCTTGTTTGAATATGGAAAGGTTCTTGGGAGTGAAGCCTATAATATTGGCTACACTTCGGGCAAAATGCTTATCGGAAGATATATAATGATTGTAGAAAGTCCTGATCACAAAATTATCGGCTATTATGCTTTCATATCCGTCCAAAGATAAGCGATGTATTGTGGCCTCCAAATCCAAATCCATTACTCATCACAGTTTTAACATCCCTGGCCTGTGCTTCATTGAAGGTGAAATTCAATTTATTGTCGATTTCAGGATCATCTGTGAAATGATTGATCGTCGGTGGTATGAATCCGTGATTGATCGCCAGTATCGGAAGCTGACGATCACCCATCAGCCGGGCCGCTGCCAGCAAGGTGCCGTCTCCTCCCACCACCACACATAGATCTGCGGCCGCGGCTGTCGCCGGCTCCAGCGATGCGGCAATTCCTTTAGCCTCGAACCAGCGCACCAGATCTGCGGCGACCCTGGCAACGTCGGGTCGATCGATGCGTTGGAGCCATGC
>JBDUAU010000269.1:0-5007 GCA_040004485.1 Saprospiraceae bacterium | reverse complement strand
GGGATATATTTAGTCATTTTAGCCCAGCGCATTACTCCCGCCCCACCTGATGGTGGCCAATAGTATGTGATGAGGAGGAATTTTTTCAATTGAATAAAAGTAAGGGGCGAAAATAGGAGATTTACCCAGATGAAGCGGTATTTCCATCTGGCAGACAATCCCCATAGATATGATTCGGCACCATGGTTATCTACAAATGCATTTTTTCCGATGATGAATATCATCAAGGGTTTTGACTGTCGTCATAACCTTCTTTCGGTTAAGTTTACACCTTTGGAATGGTTGTTTTAAAACCTGAAGTCAACAATAATTATAAAAAGTTAAAGAAATTTCTTAAAATAAAAGTGATGAACAAAGAAATACCAGTATCCGAAATCATGACACATGATCCGGTCTTTGTATTACCAGATACGCCCATCGATCAGATACATCAGTTATTTGAAAATAATGGATTTCATCACCTGCTTGTCGTAAAAGGTGGCAAAGTCAAGGGGATCATTTCTAAAAGCGATTATCTCAAAGTGCAGCATATGCTATGTTATACCTGGTCGGGAGCCATCGGGGTAAAAGATTTGTTTAATACGATGAGGGCTTCTGATATCATGTCTAAAGATCCTGTGCAAATAGAATCTTCAGATACCGTCGGACTGGCAGCTGATATCTTTTTGGTCAATTCATTTCATGCATTGCCGGTAGTTGATGATGGTGAATTAGTAGGTATAGTGACATCTCATGACCTCCTTTTTTATGCATATGAAGGTCGACCGATATTGATCAGAAAATGAAAAACAAATGGTTAAACAAAGTGCGGGGATACTTTTATATTGTTTAAAGGAAAAAATACCCTTGCTGGAAGAACTTGAGAAATTATTAGATTTCTCATAATCCTTTTATCCTAACCAAGCTTTGATGAAAGTTATTTTTACGGTTCTCAATCTGATTGCTGCATGCCTTTCATTTACAGTGCAGGGATGCAAAGCACAACCTCAAGCCCAAATCTCAGGAGTGATTCATTTACATCCTGAATGGAAGTCTGAAGTCTACCTGATACAACCACGTAATTTCTCCGAAATTGCAGGTAACTTCCTTGGGCAGGTTATTGACTCAGCAACCATTGATGCAGATGGCAATTTTGCCTTCATCAACGTACCGGTCAGTCAGGAAAATTTACTTCTTCAACTCGTTGTCCAAAAATCGAATACCCGGTATCCAAATCAATTAGCAGATACGATACCTTCTGATGCTAACTACATGCCCCTTATTTTATCAAAAGGAAATCCGGTAATTATAAAAGCAGACATTTCTATATTTCAAAAGTCGTTTGCATTTATAAACTCATCAAGTGAAAATAGTGCGCTGATTTCCCTTCGTGATATCCGTTTAGCTGCTTACCGGAAATATCTGGCAGATGATGTAAAAGAAATACAAGCTGATTCAATGCTGATCGAAAAAGAAAATCTGTATCGGACTTATATTAAGGCCTTGATGGAGTTTGCGGATACGACGACATGTATTGAAGCCGCGATGGTCGCCATACGATGGATAAGTCCCAATGGTGATTTTGAACGTGTCCCTGAATTCATCCATGGCCAATGTAAGAAATGGCAGCGGGATATGCCTCGGAATCCGTTGGCCAGTCAATTGTGTCATGTGGCTGATAAAAATATTCTGCCCGTTTTGGTTGGGGACCTGATGCCTGATTTTGAATTACCTCTTATAAGTGGTGATACTGTGATGTTAAGTAAGTTACTGGGGCAACGCCTTACTATCGTTGATATTTGGGCTTCATGGTGTGCCCCGTGCAGAAAGGAAAACCGTACGGTGTTGACTCCTTTGTGGTCCGCTTATAAAAATAAAGGACTTCAAATCATAGCATATTCAATAGACAACAATGCATCATCATGGAAATCGGCTATCACGAAAGATGGTGCAGGCTGGAGCCATGCATCACATTTAACCGGAGATGCAACTCCATTCCTGGAAGCTTTACGTATTACAACTATACCAGCTAATTTTATACTTGACGCAGAAGGGGAAATTATTGCTAAGAACCTTAATGGTGAGACTTTAATTGAATTTGTAAAAAGACGGTTGGAATAATTATAAATAACATTTTGTTCAAATACCAAAATTCATTTTTTATAAAAGATATTCTATAAACAAAAAAAAGGAGTCATCTCTGACTCTCTTTATGTCGGGATACCAGGATTCCTTCGGCCTGGGACCATAGCGCCTTAGGCGCTGTGCGCTACCGCTCCTAGATACATCCCGAAATAAAAAAGAGAGTCATCTCTGACTCTCTTTTCGTCGGGATACCAGGATTTGAACCTGGGACCCCCTGTTCCCAAAGCATAATTGCTTATTTTATTAATGTTTTTCATAATATATCGATAGCCTTACGATCTTTATAAATATTGCGGTTCTGCGAACTCAATCTTTGTATAAGTTTATAATGGTTTGTATATTTGTGTCACGAATGTGTCACGAAAAATCGAGCAAGCCATGAGAAGGTCTTTCCCTACCACAGCGATTTACTTTAATAAGTGGGTACCAAATAAAGAAGGTAAATGCCCTTTATCCCTGAAAGTTACCTACAATAGAAAAAGGCGATACTATTCAACCGAATATGCATTAACTCCAGAGGAATATGAGAAGGTGATTTGCGAAAAGCCCAGAGGGGTCTTTAAGGATATTGCCAATGATCTTCAGAAAGAGGAAACCAAAGCTGTTGAGATTATTCGCCAACTCCCTATGTTCACATTCGAGTCCTTTGAGAAGAGGTTTGTTTCAAATATGGGTGTGGATAATACCTTGAAGAAAGCTTATGCAGTAAAGATCCGGGCATTGAAGGAGAACTCGCGTATAGGAACATCAGTCACCTATGAATGTGCAATTGCCAGCCTGGAAAAATTTCATCCCGGTGCTACATTAGTTCAGGTCACTATTAACTTTCTGCATAAATACGAAACCTGGATGGTGGCTAAGGGTAATGGCAAAACCACAGTGAGTATTTATGTAAGGACCCTGAGATCCATTATTAATGATGCCATAGCTGAAGGTCTAATTTCAAAGGATCTGTATCCATTTGGAAGAAGAAAGTATGAAGTGCCTTCCGGTAGAAACATAAAGAAGGCTTTAAGTATAGAGGAAATTGCCATGATATTCAATTATCAGGCAGCTCCTGGTAGCGAAGATATGGCACGCGACTACTGGCTATTTCTGTACCTGGCAAATGGGATGAATGTCAAGGATATGGCTCTATTGAAATATGGTAATATCAAGGGTAATTACATTGAATATCAAAGAGCAAAAACAATTAATACGAAACGAGATTATGAGCCCATTCAAGTTTATCTTCTTCCTCAACTGCAACGCATTATTGATAAGCATGGTAACAAAAGAAAAGGTTCTGAAGCTTTCATCTTCCCCATATTGGATAACAACCTATCACCACAAAGGCAGAATGATTTAATTAAGCTGAAAGTTCGCTTTATTAATGACTGGATGAAAGCAATTGCTAATAACTTGGGGATTGAAAAACAATGTACGACTTACTTCGCCAGACATAGTTTCGCAACAGTACTAAAACGAAGCGGCCTGGTAAGCAAGGAATTTATTGGGGATTCATTAGGTCACAGTGACGGAGCTACAACAGAGAGATATTTAGGAAGTTTTGAAGACAGCCGAAGAAAGATTGCTGCTGAGGCATTAGTTGCATTTGAGAAGTTATAAAACACTGGAAATATTGAACATTCCCTGATCCTCTATTAAATACAAAACCTTGAAAACACTTACAATTGCAGACCTCCAGGAATCAGGTGAAGATTACAAACGCCATTATCATGATAGGAAAATTAAATATATGGCAGAGACTGAGGCCAATGAGGAAGAGTTCTTAACGCGAGAATATGAGGTTTGGGATAATTGTCTTTCTGATCTTAATCTTTATGCATCTGAACAGAATGATCCCTCTTTCCATCTTAACAATGAAAACCTTGAAGTATTATCAAAAGCGATCAATACCATAGGAATGGACAAGGTTTTTTATTCTGTTAAGAGAAAATGGGAGTTTTTAAAAAATCAAATGCATATCATAATATACTCTAATCTATTTCCAGGAGAAGAAGGACCTGAGATTAAGCAACCTGACCTAAGAAAAGTTATTGATCATGAAATTACCCAAGTTAGTACAAGCCAACTGGAACTACCAAGTCTTCAAGTATACGATATCATACATGTTGCAATTGCCTGTTACTGCTTGGAAATCGACCTGACCAGTGCGGGGGGTAAAAAATTAGTCCTGAAATACACCAAAAGCAACGCCGGAGATAGCCTTTACAAAGACAAGTACCAGATATTTGAAGACTATTTCAACATTGTTAAGAATAAAAAGATAGACAGAGCGAAAGGAAGAGCGATAGTGGCAGCAAAGGGGTTGATAAAGAAGCTCAGGAATAAAACTGCCTTTTTGACTATAACTGATTTGCACAAAAGGTTTGAAAAGGAGTTCATATCTCACTATAAATAAACCTACCCCTTTCCCACCTCTTTCTTACCACTTTCAAACGCTTTATGATAGGAAATAAGGCAAGTTTTGTCATAACGAAATCAAATAGTTATGACGCAGATTCCCAATCCATTCGAGTCCATTGATTCACGCTTAAGCAATATTGAGATCATATTGCTTCAATTGCAGACAGGTCATCAAAAGATACCTCCAGAACGTGAATCTGGGGAATTTATGACAGTACCCCAGGCTGCGGATATGCTTCATTTGTCTGTTCCTACAATCTATGGTTTAATCCATAGAAGAGAATTGTCCTCATTAAAAAGAGGGAAGCGTGTATATTTTAAGAGGGCTGAGTTGCTCAAATATCTTGAAGACGGTAGGCGGAATGCCCAGGATCCATTGGGGCATGGAAGAATTTCATCAACAAGGGCATACAAAAAAACAGAAAGATCATGACAACTCACAACATTACACCAGCCGAAACCACCACAGTAAAA
>JBDUAU010000110.1:0-1511 GCA_040004485.1 Saprospiraceae bacterium | reverse complement strand
AGACTTCGATGCATAATGTGGCATTCTTACGAACGAGAATTGAATTTATTGATCGGTTTTTTGTGCCGGGGGAAATCTCGGAAATCTGGATCACCTTTCCGGATCCCTTTGAAGGAAAAATGACACGTCGACTCACATCTCTTCCTTTTCTCCAGCGATACAGAAAAATATTAAAGCCTGGTGGAATAGTTCATTTGAAATCCGATTCACGTCTGTTGTATGAATTTACACTTGATGTCATCCACTCAACTCCGGACTGTAGTGTCTTATATTCAAATCCGGATATCTATAGCGATCGGTTAGATTTTCCGGAATTAGAGCATAAGACTTATTATGAAAAAAAACATCTCGCAGATGGAAGAACTATTAAATATATTCGATTTACAATATAAAGATTTGTGCTCTTTACGATACACTGAGCTATCGAGAAGTGTGCTTCGACACTTTGACTCTCTCAGTGCACCTCCTGCTAAACTCATCCTTGTCCCGCAGCTCAGCAACCGAGGAGGGAGTATTTCGTCATCTCTTTTGATCCTGAAGGGATCACACATGAATAGCCGCGGGTTGTAATCCGCGAGCTTGTGAAGATGAAAGATGAATGGATCACACATTAATAGCCGCGGGTTTCAACCCGCGGATAATGTGGAAGCGAAAATTTGGAACCCTGAATGGGTTCAATAAAATCTGTATCTGTAAGGAAATTTATCGCAACAACGTCACATCTCCAGTTTTAATAAACTGACTTCCATCTTTGATTTTTGCAATTAATTTGTACGCAAATACCGCAGCATTCAATGGCCTTCCATTCAATCTTCCATCCCACGCATTGTTCGGATCATTTGCCTGAAAATGATCTTGTGAGAAAACCATATTTCCCCACCGATCAAAAATGATGAATGAAGAAATCTCTTCCACATCCGATCCTGCACTGATGATCAGCTTATCATTGATGTTGTCACCATTCGGTGAAAAAATATTTGGAACATAGATATCCGTATTTCTTTCCAAAAATATTGTCAACGCATCTTCATCCGAGCAACCAGCCTCTGTCGTCACTGTAACGGAATATGTCGTGGTGATGATCGGCACAACAGGTTGTGTAAGGCATGTAGGACAAGCAGAATTATTAATTCCAGTCCATGTTATGGATGAGAGAGAATCGAAAGGAACATTAATAATCGCATTGAGGATAATTGTATCGCCCGCCATGATCACCTGGTTGTCTCCCAGTTCCACATTGACCATCAAAGGCACATTGATCCCGATGATTTCTTTTACTTCACAATCATTCGCATCGAATGCCGTCACCGTGTATGTTCCACCACTCAAATTATTGAAGGAGGGTGATGGCTGAAAATTGACTCCATCAATCGAATATCGAACAGGTTCAACTCCTCCTGTTTGATCAGCTATGATGCTTCCATTGTGCTGATCAAAACAATCCGGACTGGTGATCGTGAATCCAATCATGAATTGTTCAGATTGGACAAGTGTGATTTCATCGCTGGCGA
>JBDUAU010000699.1:0-1514 GCA_040004485.1 Saprospiraceae bacterium | reverse complement strand
TATTCACAATGGCTCCAGTTGCCACATCCATCCTCTGCACTCCACAATATCTTGTGATAGTCTCCACAGAATGGACTATTGTATGGAATTCCATTGTTGCGTATCGCCTGGCTTGAATTATTTCTTGTATTGAAACACAGATCAGCTATACCATTCGCATCTACAGGCACTGTCGTCAGTGGCTGCAGATAGATAAATTCATCTGCATTGAACAGATACAGTTTCACATCATAGTGTACTACATCGCTGCATGTCTCGCGTACCTTCTGACATAGGTTTAGATGTACACTGCAACTTGATGACAGCGGATTTTCTTCTCCGAGGAATGCCTGGTTGTTATCAGGAAGTGTCACTCCATCATCAGCTACACATAGTGTCACCGGACCTGAAGGACAATTTACAAATGCAGGTCCAACATTGTCATGAACTTTGATGACCTGTGTATAACTCCACAATCCTTCTCCTGTCTGTGAATTGTACTGACACCAGTCTATCACTGACCATTCACGTAAGATTTTAAAACATGCTCCTTCTTCCACAAATTCGAATCTTGTGTCTTCGTAGGCTACGCCTATCAGGCTGCATGCATTGTCAAATAAGGTCGGTTCACCTGTTCCGGTGATGCTATCAGGACATGTCGTGAGTAATACATCGCATGGCCAGATCACACCGTCATTTGGGTTCGAATTGTTACAGTTTGAATCCGTGATATAGAACGGATGGAAATTGACTACCCAAATCCGTTGTGTACATACGCCTGGTGCAATGCCCTGGTTGCCATCGCTGGCACTGAATCGTCGCTCGATCAGTTTGACTGCTCCTGCCGGGGCACCCGGAGGAAGATCATCTCCTGTACAATCATTAAAGACTCGAACTCTGACCTGAAGATTTACTTCACAGTTATCGTCTGCCCATCCATCAAGGCCCCATGTATGTGGCTGATGGTAATCGTTATTGCCCGGATCATTGATAATAATCTGATCCCTTATACTTTCCGGATAACGGAATGCATCGTACATATTTCCAAAGACGGGTGTCAATGGATCTTCATCAAGATTGCCATTATTATTTCCTTCGCCATCGACGAATGTGCCTTCCTGTACATTAAACCAGAAATCACAACTTACTGTGATATCAGGAGGACATTCTACGAATGGTGAGATCTTATCCTGTACTGTCGCTTCTACCATACAGTAGTTGACATTGCCGGCTGCATCGGTAACTTCCAATTCAACCATGATAGGTCCTGCTCCCACATCACAACATGAGAATGGAACGCATGTCCTGCGTATAGTGCCCTGATCCGCTCCGTTGACAAAACCATTGGGAACATCATCGACGCATGCGCCATTTGTTGTCCAGTCGAAATCTATACAACTATCCATTCTTCTAACTCTGAATGTGACAGGACCGCAATTGTCATAACTACCATCATTGAATACTGTGGCAGGTACAAGTGTAAGTCCGGATGGACCATCATTAGTCAATGCCACAATCGTATGCTGATCACAATT
>JBDUAU010000575.1:0-1515 GCA_040004485.1 Saprospiraceae bacterium | reverse complement strand
CATGAAGTCATTCCATGCAAATACGTGGAGATGGATGATTTTAATTTTTTATACACTTGTGTGAAAGGATTAGACGATAACGCGCAGATGTATAATGCATTGATTGATTTGAATGATAAGGTGCTCCTGCGGACAGAGCATGATCTAATGAATGTTTTTAAAGAGGATAGTACCCTTTTGTGCTTTCAAAAGAATGCTAAAAAAGGTGTTCTTAATTTGTCAGGCGAAGTTCTCGTTAAGCCTTTATATCAGAGCATCACAATTCGAACGGATTATCAGTCGATCCTTGCGGTAGATTCAACGTATACATACCTTATTCCATATCAGCGGCCAAATGAAATTTATAATCTTGGACGGGCGAGTTATTGCGATATTGATACTTTCGGCCGAAATGCATTGGTATTTACCATTAAAGATTTTTCAGGCGGCAAGCAGATAAGTCACCTCAGTTTTTTTAACAGGAATTTAAATCTGTTAAGTCAAACGACTGCCTACCGGATGAAATCGAACCATCCCGGGTGGTATGTTCCTGATCATTTTGTTATACTCGAGGACACCAAAGGAGCAAAGGAGTACTTAATGAATATTAAGACAGGAAAAAAATATAAAACTGAATAATCAGCTTTTTAAAACTTCCGGCAATTCCTCACCTTCTTTAATAAACTTCATCGAAATAGAATTGACACAATGACGTGTATTCTTACTGGTCATTCTCTCTCCGGTAAACACATGTCCTAAGTGAGCTTCACAATGGCTGCAAAGAATCTCTACACGACGGCCATCTGCATCGGTGTGTTTTGTCACGGCACCACGGATTTCATCATCAAAGCTTGGCCATCCACAACCTGATGCAAACTTATCCTCTGATTTATACAAAGGCTGATTGCATTGTCTGCAAATGTATGTACCCGGCATCTTGTTATTATCATATTCACCGGTGAATGGGCGCTCAGTTCCTTTGTTGAGGATGACATGCGCTTCGTCTTTGGATAGAGGGTTGTAGGACATAATGGGAAAACATTAAAATGAAATAAAAGTTTGAGGAATGAAGAGGCATATGAATCTTAATTTCCTGCAGGGACAGGCACGACGGGCAGACTTTCATTTCCGTCTTCACTGATAGATTGAACAGCAAAGAAATAGTTGTCTTTGGAAAAGGGAAGATCCGCATTTAGGTCTGTCGTGAATATTTTTTTCTGCCAAAAAGCACTCGTAGTTTCTCGCATGAGTATATAATAGCCTTTTACTTTTCCTGATTCAGGTGCTTTCCAGCTTAGATTGGTAAAATTAGTGAGCCTTCTCGTATCCACTTTTACATCACGGGGCGATGATGGTGCCTTTGCAAGATTAGCAAGATTGCTCAGATTCATCGCCGTATTTTTTCGCAGGTATTCGAAGTCAATAAATTCAGGAAGGTCACCATATTGAATCCCATTTCCAACTCTTACATCCTGGTGTTGGTGGTAATAATTTTCATTCATTTCTGTAAACCGGACGGCAGTAAAACCACGTTGT
>JBDUAU010000012.1:0-1517 GCA_040004485.1 Saprospiraceae bacterium | reverse complement strand
GATCATCCCGCTGCCTTGTATGTTCACCAGCGCAATCTCGTCGATCGATGAAATTCCGGTGATCGCATACTCCTTACCGTTAGCGGATTTCTGAACATAAGTACCTCCAAAATCTACATTGAATGTGTTCAGGACTTTCAATGTAATGTTTTTCGCAAATGCAGGTTGCAAACTCGGCGGGTAGATCACTTTTGCTCCGAAATGTGACAGCTCCATCGCCTCGGCATAGGAAATAGAAGGAATCGTGAATGCATTGGCCACTTTACGCGGGTCGGCCGTCATCATACCGTCCACATCCGTCCATATTTCAATGGAATCCGCTTCCAGGGCCGCAGCCAGAATGGAAGCCGTATAATCGGAACCGCCACGGCCAAGCGTAGTGGTAATGCCTTCTGCAGTGGATGCGATAAACCCTGTTACGCATTGCAGCGCGGAGGTTTTTGCAAAATATTCTAAAATCTGATGATTTGTAATTTCAAAATTAACATCCCCCATGCCATAGGTAGCATTGGTATGGATGATCTGCCGCGCATCGCAGAATTCAGCGTTGATGCCTTTACTTTTAAGAATTTCGGTGATGACCATTGTAGAAAGTCGCTCACCAAAGCTCATGATCAGGTCCAATGTCCTTTCCGACAGTTCCTTGATCCAGGATACACCTTTCAAAATGTCTTCCAGCTCATTGAAAATACCTCTTACTGCAGCGAAAGTACTGCTTTGGTTCTTTACCGGGATCAGTCCTCTTACCACTGAAAAATGCCTTTCTTCAACGACTTTCAGGAATTCAATGTACTCGGTATTGCCGGCGGCAGCCATTTTCCCTATTTCAATCAAACGGTTCGTAACCCCTCCCATTGCTGAGAAAACAACCGCGATGCGCTCGCCTTTCGCGAGATTGTCTTCAAGGATACTGATTACTGTTTTGATGCTGTCAACCGAACCGACAGAGGTACCGCCAAATTTAAGAACCTTCATTTAAAGCTATATTCGAATACGCAGATTACAACTGGCTCACCGCCCTTTGTTTTTGAATTGAATGCAAATATAACAATTCAAACGCCGCATACTTCAATGATCTATTGAAATGCGCCTAACGCTGATATTTTTTGGTAAGTCGCTGAATAGTACCAAAAAGCAAACCCTTTCGGATTGGATTTGTCCAAAATTCGGAGAGACATAGGATGATTATTTTTAAAAATATAATATTTTAAATAATATCATATTTTACGATTAATATTCTTTAAAAAGATTTTTATCTAATGTTTTATTGTCCCAATTTCGAATATTATAGAAGATAGTTCTGTCTATCTTTTTTACTAATTGTTTCACTCCTTAAAAATTCAATCATGAGAAAAGTCTTTACTTTAGGCTTTCTATCTTTTCTGTTGTTCCTCACCGGGACAGGTTTCGGGCAGGACCTGAACATCAAAGGAAAGGTTCAATCGGAAGACGGGAATCTTCCGGGCGCGAGTATCCTCATTAAAGGCACCAGCCGGGGGAGCACCACGGATGCAAAC
>JBDUAU010000079.1:0-5036 GCA_040004485.1 Saprospiraceae bacterium | reverse complement strand
ACCATATTCAATCCATCCTTTGGGTGTAATTCCGTTGAGACTTCCAATGATCGGGATATGGACACGCTCCTTCGCTATGCGTATAGTCTCAAGATATTTCCCTGTTGCCACATGATATTCGTCAAGGTCAGGGAAAAAATCAGATGCCTCAGCAAAAACATTTGTTGTTGTTTTTATGATGTTTTCCATCAGGGCTTCTTCCTTCCTGATTTGTTCTTCGAACATTGAGAACATCACCACTGCACCTGCACCGGCATCTTCCATCCTGAGGATATTGTCAAGATCCTCCGAAAGTGTACATGCGGAAACGACAATCGGAGATCGCAGTTTCATGCCAAGATAGTTTGTACTAATACTTGTCATATACTTTAATTTATCACAGGATATTTATTTTGTCTTTCACTCGCTCACTCTAAAAAACAGGATGAAATGTCTCCGCTCCACTCATCGCCATCGTCTCATACGTCTTCCATCTCAGGTCCACAATCTCTTGCGCTAATGTCATCAACTTTTCGGCTTCCTCAGGATTGGTGAGGGTGAGCAATTTATAGCGCAATTCTTTGTAAGCATAATCTTTCAGCGAAATCGTCGGACGTGGCGAATCAAGGACAAACGGATTACGATTATTTTTTCTGAGCACAGGATTGTATCTGATCAATGGCCAATACCCACTGGCTACTGCATTTGCTTGTTGCTCCATTCCTTTTTCCATATCGATGCCATGAGCGATGCAATGACTGTAGGCAAGGATCAACGAAGGGCCATCATACGCTTCTGCTTCTCTCATCGCCAATAGTGTCTGCTGTGGATTGGCACCCATCGCGATCTGGGCAACATATACATTGCCATAAGATATAGCCTGCAACGCCAGATCTTTTTTACCTACACGTTTTCCTGCTGAAGCAAATTTTGCAGTAGCTGCTGTCGGAGTGGCTTTTGACATCTGTCCACCCGTGTTGGAATAAACTTCTGTATCGAGAACTATTACATTGATATTCCGTCCACTGGCCATAGCATGATCTAATCCACCGGATCCTATATCATATGCCCAACCATCACCACCAATCAGCCATATACTGCGATGCACCAGATAATCAGCGACAGAAAGCAGATTGGCAGCAAGCGGGGACGATATGGTTTGTAATTTATTTTTCAATTCATCCACTCGTACCCGCTGTGCTGCAATCTCCGATTCAAGCCGTTGAGGTGAATCGAGGAGAGAGGAAACAAATTCTTTTCCAAGTTGGAGTTCCAATTGTTTAAGCATGTCTTTCGCTATAGCCAGTTGCTTGTCAGCACTGAGCCGCATACCCAAACCAAATTCAGCATTGTCTTCAAAAAGAGAATTAGACCATGCAGGTCCTTTGCCGGCTTCGTTTTTTGTCCATGGTGTCGTCGGCAGATTCCCTCCAAAAATAGAGGAACAACCAGTCGCATTAGCTACAAGCAATCTGTCTCCAAACAATTGTGTAAGTAAACGGATATACGGCGTCTCACCGCAACCTGCACATGCTCCCGAAAATTCAAACAAGGGTTCGAGAAACTGGGTGCCATGCACCATCGAAAAATTGACAGTGGCCCGATCATTAAATGGAATGGATTCAAAAAAATCAATATTTCGTCTTTCCTGTTCTAATGAAGGTTGGATCGGGCCGAGATTAATGGCTCTTGTGACACGATCATCAGGATCTGTTGCCGGACATGCATCAACACATAGATTGCATCCCGTACAGTCCTCACCATAAACCTGCAACGTATATTTTGTCTCCGGAAAACCACGGGCGTTGATCGGTGCAGACTTAAATCCGTCCGGTGCATCGGTGAGCAGATCTGTGTGATAAAATTTAGCGCGAATCACGGCGTGAGGACATACAAAACTACAGTTGCCACATTGGATGCATAAGTCGGGCCGCCATATCGCGATCATATCAGAGATATTTCGTTTTTCCCATTTTGTTGTGCCTGATGGGTAGGTGCCATCGACAGGCATGGCGCTGACAGGAATCTCATCACCATGTCCTGACATCATCATCCCGATGACATCCTGAACAAATGCAGGCGCTTTTGTGGAAACAACCGGAATAGCACGATGCAATGATGTTGTTTTAGCCGGAATATTTACTTCTGATAAATGTTGCAGTGTCTGATCAACCGCCAGGAAATTTTTTTCAATGACTGCCTTTCCTTTTTTGAAATACGTTTTTTCAATCGCTTTTTTGATATGGGTGATGGCTTCATCGCGTGGCAGAACGCCGGAAATGGCAAAAAAACATGTTTGCATGATCGTATTGATCCGCCCTGCCATACCTGTATCCTGTGCTACTTTGTCTGCATCAATCGTATACAGCCTTAATTTTTTTTCTAAAATAATATGCTGAACATGCCATGGAAACTTATCCCAAACCTCTTCAATAGAGAATGCACTGTTCAATAAAAATGTCGCCCCCTTTTTGGCCAGGGAAAGCATATCCACTTTTTCTAAAAAATTGAACTGATGACACGCGATAAAATCAGCATGCCCGATTAAATAAGGAGCCTTTATCGGTTTTGGTCCGAATCGAAGATGTGATACGGTCTGTGCACCTGATTTTTTTGAATCATACACAAAGTAACCTTGTGCAAAAAGATCCGTGTTTTCGCCAATGATTTTAATACTGTTTTTATTTGCACCAACTGTTCCATCAGCACCCAATCCATAAAACAACGCTTGTGTCCAACCCGATTCATCTAAACTAAATGAAGGATCATAGTCAAGACTAGTATGTGTGACATCATCATTGATTCCAATGGTGAAATGATTTTTTGGTGTTTGTTTTTTTAATTCATCAAATACTGCTTTCGCCATTGCAGGTGTGAATTCTTTTGATGACAAACCATACCGTCCACCGATAATGCGGGGCAATAGAGAAATTTTACTCTGGTTGCAAGCTTCTACAAGTGATGTTACAACATCCTGATAAAGCGGTTCACCGGAAGCTCCCGATTCTTTAGTGCGATCCAGTACAGCAATCTTTTTGACAGATGAGGGGAGTACATCTAATAAATATTTGATAGAGAATGGTCTGAATAGACGAACCTGCACCACGCCTGTTTTTTCTCCGTTTGCATTTAAGAAATTCGAAGTTTCAATGGTAGTCTCAGTACCAGAACCCATGATGATGATGATTCTGTCTGCATCAGGATCACCGTGATATTCAAATGGCAGGTATGCGCGGCCGGTGAGGTCACTGAATTTTTTCATAGCATTGGCCACGATCCCGGGACATGCATCATAGTAACTATTAGCCGATTCACGGCCCTGGAAATACACATCTGGATTTTGTGCGGTGCCACGTATGAATGGTTTATCCGGATTTAAAGCCCTGTTGCGATGATTATATACAAGTTGATCATCGATCATTGCTTTGATCGTGTCATCCGGTAAAAGCGTAAGTTTGTTGACTTCATGCGATGTGCGAAAGCCATCAAAAAAATGAATAAAAGGTATTCGTGATTTCAATGTTGCTGCCTGTGCGATCAGGGCCATATCATGCGCCTCCTGCACACTGGCCGAAGACAGCATCGCGAATCCGGTAGTACGTGCGGCCATCACATCCTGGTGGTCTCCGAATATGGAAAGTGCCTGCGATGCCAGAGATCGTGCAGCGACATGAAAAACAGTTGACGTCAGTTCGCCCGCTATCTTGTACATATTAGGCAGCATGAGCATGAGGCCTTGCGATGCCGTGAAGGTCGTCGTCAATGCGCCGGTTTGCAATGCACCATGTACAGTACCTGCAGCACCGCCCTCACTTTGCATTTCAATGATATCCGGAATATTTCCCCAGATATTTTTCATTCCTTTTGATGACCACTCATCAGCAAGTTCGGCCATCGTCGACGATGGTGTGATGGGGTAGATCGCACAGACCTCATTGACTCTGTAAGCAATGTAGGCTGCGGCTTCATTTCCATCCAGCGTTGCTGCTTTACTTTTTTCGTTCATAAATCATTTGCGCTTTATTGGCGCTATTTACATTTCATTATTTGAAAAGAGAGGTTCTGCATTCATTTCTATCGCGTGGCATGGACATTGTTCGTAGCAAACTGCGCATCCTGTACACAGAGTGTAATTGAACTGATATCGTTTCCCGGGGCCCAGTTTAATAATCGCTCCTTCGGGACATGCACCGAAACAACCATCGCATTCAAAACAATTACCGCAGGAGAAACATCTTCCTGCTTCATATCGAGCTTCCGTTTCAGTCAGTCCACTCACGATTTCGGAAAAATCTTTAGTTGCTTCTTCAAGAGGTAAATGCGATTGTTGTTGTAACGGTGCATGAGTCCGGTACCAGACATTCAAATGTTCAAAACCAATGATCGGATGTTTGGCTTCAGGAGTATAAGGATGAGATCTTAAAAAGCCATCGATATATTTTGCTGCTTTCTTTCCATGGCCTACTGCTATGGTGACGCTGCGTTCTCCAGGCACCATATCACCGCCTGCAAAAATTCCTTTACTGCCGGTCATCATATCTGGGCCTACGATGACTGTTCCGTCTTCTTTGAAAGAAATGCCTTCAATATTTTTCAAAAAACTTGTATCTGTATCCTGCCCAAGGGCAAGTATAAGTGAATCAGCTTCAAGAGTTTCAAATTCACCGGTTGGAATGGGTTTGCCGTCTACGATATTCATGACTTCAACTGTGAAGGCATTTTGATCAATGCTTTTGATGGTTCGAAGCCAATGAATTTTTACCCCTTCGCCCATAGCTTCATCCGCTTCAAAATCATGAGCAGGCATATGTTCACGGTCACGGCGATAGATGATAAATGCTTCAGAAGCGCCAAGACGCCTGGCTACGCGTGCTGCATCCATAGCTGTATTGCCGCCTCCATAGACGACGACACGTCTGCCTAATTTTGGTGGATTCCCCAGTTCGACTTCGCGTATGAAACTTACGGCATCAAGTATCTGACCGGCATCGCGTGCAGGGATATCAACTTTCTTTCCGATGTGCGCTCCGACCGCGATAAAGACCGCATCAAAATTT
>JBDUAU010000539.1:0-5052 GCA_040004485.1 Saprospiraceae bacterium | reverse complement strand
GGGAATCTTTGCAACGATCATTGCTATTCCACTTTTTATCGGGATTTCATTTTTGATCACTTTGGTCCGGACTGTACTGAGATATTATGGATTGAAATTCTGGCGCGCGGGACAGAACTTTAAAGTTGTCAGCGGTCTCTTTATCCGGAATGAAAAGACAATACAGAAATCTAAAATTCAATTGATAAGGTGGATGACATCTCCATTGAAACAAATATTCGGGATATATCAACTTAACATCTATCAGGCTACGAATATGGAGCATCAGAAAGATAAATCCCTTGTCATTCCGGGATGTTATCTTGAGCAGGTCGATCTGACATTGGATATGACAGTTCCTGATTTCAGAAAAGCCATATTCAATACGCACAAGATGGATGTATCTATTGTCATCCGTATGGTGTTTCTATTTGGATTTATTCCTGCTTTGGCTTTTGGAATAATGGCCTGGCGTAATGAAGGATTTATGCAATGGTTTCTGACATTGATATTTCCGATAGCCATCATCATGGGATATGCGTATCAGAAAAAGCGGAGATTAAAGATTCATCCGGATTATATTCTTTCAGAAGCCGGAATATTCGGTAGATCGTACAAGCTTGTAGAGATTTATAAAATCCAGACTGTACAAATACATTCTTCTCCGATCCAACGAATGAGAGGTCTGAGTTCATTACACATTTTTACCGCTGGTGGAGACATCTCCTTTCCCTGTTTAAAAGACGGAATAGCAAAGCAGGCCAGAAATTATATTATGTACCGCGTCGAGAGGGAAAAGACATCATGGATGTAAAAAAAGTAATCAGTATTCAGTAATCAGTATTCGGTTTTAATCTTCAATTAATGGATTGATTACACTTTCATTTTACAGTTTACAAAATTAAACTGAATACCGAATACCGAATACTGAATACTGAATACTGAATACTGATCACGATCACCGATCACCGATCACCGATCACCGATCACTTGCGTCCCATCCACCAGCCGATCACGCCGCCTGCAATAGCAAGCATCACGCTACCCATCACCACATCCATCAGAATGCCCGTCATGCTGTCAAACATTGTAGTCGTTCCATACATGAGACAATCGAAACCACCATACATCAGGACACCGATGACAATGGCGGCAGTGGCACCACCAACAAATGTTGAAATACTCGCCCATTTGGAATAAATATACGCGAGCAGTATACCCATGAGAATATTACCTAAAGCTATCATAGGTATATTCATGGTTTCCGGGGTCCTCATACAGGGCATTCCGGTCATAGAGTCAGCAAAAATGACTCCGTAAACGAGCCATCCCAGCCCAAAGAGAACGATGCCGCCTAAGACGCCACCAATTAGCATTTTTGAGTTCATAAGTTTTGTTTTGAATTATGAGTGAGAGAAATAAAATAAACGAAGAAGTTAAGTCTCGGAATGAAATAAATAAATAAATGCTCCTCAATCTACATTGAAGAGCATTTATTTGAAGTCATTACTTTTTAAGTCTTTGCTGTCTTATTACCACTTCCAAGATAAAGACCAATAATACCACCTGTAATAGCCACCATCACTGTGCCGGCGACTATGTCGATCAGTACTCCATTTAAATTAGTGTAGTAATTTGATGTCCCCCATAATGAAAGGTCAAAGGAGGCAGCCATAAGAAATCCAAGTACCCCACCTACAGTAGCACCTCCGCCAAAACCGGAAGTACCTGATTTTGTAAGAACGTATGCCAGAAGGAAACCTGACGCCAGTTGGCCAAGGATGAGGAAAAGCCAGTTAAATTCTTCCATAGGTTTGTTAAGACCTGCCATCATACTTCCCTCCATAGTAGACATGAGGAGCATGCCGTAGATGAGCCATCCCAGCAGGAAAAAGACGACACCACCGATGATACCGCCGATAAGAAATTTGTTGTTCATTCGTTTTGATTTTAAAGAGTGAGAGAATAAAAAGTTGGTGCTTAAAATTACACAAATATTGTTGACTTATATATTTATTTTCCTCCTCTTATTTAGCGGAAAGATTTTGTCGGATCTAAGGCTATTTGGGCATAATACCTTAAATATGAAATAGAAATGAATTAACTTGAGTTAAACAATTCAACTCCATGCATCGGCTCTTTTTGATTTTACTTCTGTTGATTGGGCTGTCTTCTAAAGGTATGTCCCAGTTTATAGATACGGTTTATCCTGAGTGGAAGTATTTATATGGAGTGCATGAATTGGATGACACCTCCTTTGTATTGCTTCGTGATGATGCCAGGATTTTTAATATCAATCATTCGGGCAAAATAAAATGGACATCTAAGCCATATGATCATTTAAAAGCCCCGGGAACCAGTTTTACTACTTATCCAACTGATTCAACTAAATTAATTTATGTGGTTACGTTGGAAGATGATTGCGATGTATTTTACGATTATAAAGTACACACATTCAATGTGAATGGCGACGAAATTGAAACCGAATTGTTTGATCAACTTTATCTTCCCCTGAACAGGTTTGTTTTCCCGCAATTACCTGGGCTTCCCAAATATCTGTTGGGCGCAGGAGAGTTACTATTGTATTATCGCCAGGACAGTGTCGTGACGATTCCCGGTCATCACTTTATATCAACATTCAACATTAATACGGACGGTGATTTTTGTGTATTCGGTATTGATTCCATTTTCAAATACGAATTCCATCATGATTCTCTTGTCTTAATTGCAAGCGTAGCTCATAACCTTACATACGCATTTGATTTGTTCATGACTGATGATTCAAAGGTCATCGTCGGTTCGAATCAGATCATAAGATTTTTTGATCAACACCTGGAATTCATAAAGGATTTCTACACCTTACCCGGAGAAAAAATCAGTAATTTTTATTGGCATGATCCTTTCCTCATTGCAAGGATTGCTCTGAATTCTACTGTCAATAAATACTATATTTTTGATTCTAACTTAAATCTTCAATTCACAAGTACATTATCTATCAGGGATTTTCAAACCAGTGATATGATTTGGAAAGAAGATTCCACCTTGACTATTGCAGGGAGTGAATTTTACCGGGACGATAAGTTTTATGCATTTGTCAAAACGTTTGATTACAGCTCAGCCGCTATTACACACAATCAGAATATAGCCATTTCCGGAATCCGGTTTGATAATGTAATTGTCGGTGGTGTTGGGGAGTGTTACTACAGTGATACAACAAGATCTTTTCTGATAAAAAATTGCACTGTTCAATTAACTAACCATGGGACTGATGTCGTCAATAATGTGTCCATAACGCCTCCAAAGACATTTTGCAGCTGGTGGTGTGACCGGCAACAGCAATACTTTCACGAACTGACGGAAATGGATTTGCCGCCGGGTCAAACAAAAAATTATTTCATTGGTGACGTGCCGATTGAACGAGAGGATCAAAATCTGTCTGATCATCAATTATGCCTGTTGGCCATCCTTCCTGATGACCATATTGATATTGATCATAGTGACAACATGTATTGTTTCGACCTGACAACAGCCATTGACAATTCAACTCAAGAGAAAGTTGTAATCCTATATCCGAATCCTGCAAAAGATATTCTCCACTTTTCTTCTTCAGATAGAATCAATTTTCTCACCATAAGCAATATCGAGGGGAAAACTGTGATGAGGCTGAAAGAAATAGAAATGAGTCAAATTAACGTAAGCCAATTAACTCCCGGAGTGTATCACATTCAATTTGAATATGACAATGGATATATTTCCTCTGATCGGTTTATAAAAATCTAGTATCAGATTAAAGGAGATTTTGAAAAGATTCTGCCATTAACAATTAGAGAATAAATTGTCAGGTGAAGGTCAATTTGCCAGATAAAAATTAATATCGGCTTTCAAAGTTTTAACTTGCTTATATACCCAAGTTTCTTATGTATAGGAATGTATTCATTTTTCTATTTCTGATTGGATTTAATCATGTACTCAATGCCCAGGCATTTGACACGCTTCTTGTACAGTATCAAAACATAAGTCAAATCTATCCTCTTGCGGACGGCAGTTTTATCCTCATTGGTCAGGGAGAAGAATCTATTGTAGAACGGATTGATTCCACTGGCAAGTCAATATGGTCGGTTTCTATGGGTCTGAACTATAATGATGATGACGTTCTTGATGACTATGCAGTTCATTTAACGGCTCAGGATAGTACAATCCAGATAGCCGTTGCAACAAAGCATTGTGATTATTATGATACGACTGATGTCAAAGTATTTACCCTGAATTTTGATGGTCTTATTCTGGATTCGTTACTTGTTCGGGCGAGGGATTTCCCGCTATACATCACTTTGCTTTCCGGCAATCCGCAATACCCTCGAATAGCTTATGCAATTGATAAGTATTTAGTCCTACTTTATGCGGATGGTGATACTTCTCAATTGCATGTAATTACACCAGGGTTGGACTCAACGATAGGGGATTTGGATGGGCCCCCTGTATGTGCAGCTTTGTCTCCGGAAGGAACATTATTAGTAGGAACAAGAAACGGTAGTCTGTTCAGGTTCAAAGATGATGGTACAGGATATCAGTTTTACATCGTCAGACATTTTGCATTCCACAGTAGTGGTGATTTTGGATTGCAAAAATTGTTTTGTCTCGATGAAGATTATTATATACTTGTTTATTTTAATGAAATTAGCATATATTCTGTAGCCTGCTGTTGGCATAAAAGTTTTTTCAAATCAGATGGTATTTTTTACGAGGTGAAATTTATCTCACCTAATCTGCAGGTTATGACTGACGATTCTTTCTATATCCTGGATCATTTTCTTGACAAAATATATGCCGGGCCAATGCCAGAGTATGAGCAACATATTTCCGGATTCGCTCTCCGGAATCAAAACCTATTTACTGTCGGTAGCGGATATTTTTATCGTGAAGGTGGATTCCTGGGAAGTGAAAATTTAATTACACATTCAGGACAGAAATTCTATGATATTGAACTAGTCGATTTCGAAGTTGGACCCTATGATTCGGTTTATTTTCAGAATGGACGTCGCTACATGTATACCATCCCAAACGCATCAGTTA
>JBDUAU010000545.1:0-5064 GCA_040004485.1 Saprospiraceae bacterium | reverse complement strand
CTTTCCCTTCCACTTCTGACACTTGCTTTAACCAAGGACGGCATGAAGTTGTTGATGCTGGCCGTACTCTTTACTGCGCCGGAAAACTGATGAATTGTTCATCTCTGTGGCGACAGTACGTACACATATCAAGGCGATGTATAAAATTCTGCTCGTCAATAATAAAGCTGAGGCGATAGCGAAATATTTGTGTGGGGAGATCAAATGAAAAGCATGCTTTTTCATCTTTCAGCCTTGTTCATAGCAGCCAAAGTATCTTCGATGTGTTGAAGTCGGTCCATCAGTATTTGATTCTGTGTCTTCAACGTATCGATCACAGTTTGTTGTTCCTGGACAGCCTTAATGGCAATTGATGCCAATTGTTGATACGCAATACCTTTTGTACCATCTTCCCGCTCATATACGAGATCAGGGAAAACAGTTTCCATTTCCTGTGCGATAAAACCATAATGGATGGGATCACCTGCATCCTGATGTGTATAATGAAATGTAACCGGATTCAGGAGCTTGATCTTTTCCATGATATTGTCCAAAGGGCTGATGTCTTTTTTAATCCGGATGTCTGACCCGCTGATAAAATCACCACTCGTCGTAATGTACCCCCAGTTTCCTGCTGCAAGATCATTGTATTCGAATGTGAGATTATCTGAACCGTCTACATAAGTTCTCCAAAATGTACCCACTCCTGTATTCCGCACAAGTTTCAGACCTCGAGAGGTATTGCCTGATACATCACTTTTTTGACGGATGTACAGATCGGCATTAGGGTAATTCGTGTTGATACCGACATAAGTTGAGGCATTCCCTGAGCCTCCCAGCACCAGGCAGTTACTACAGCTGACTTGTGATTCGGCGCCGATAGCCGTAGCATGTGATAACGCGGTGGTGCTGCCGTTTGCATTGTAGCCCAAAGCTGAATTATAGTTTCCTGTCTGATTGATCGTAAAAGCAGAGTGGCCAATAAAGGTGTTGTAATTACCTGAAATATTTGTCTGTCCGGCGTTGATCCCTACTCCCGTATTGTAGGAGCCAACTGTATTGTTTTGGAGAGCTGTCTTGCCGGCAGCGACATTTTCCGCTCCACCAGTATTGTTACCCAAGGCTTGTCGTCCAATTGCGGAGTTATTGTATCCGGTTGTATTCTTCTTCAGGGCTGAGGAACCTATAGCTGTATTGTTGGATGCACTTATACTGGCGATGAGTGCAGAATCTCCAACGGCAACATTGTATGTCCCCTGTGTATTGGCATGCATAGCCTCGCTTCCTATGGCCGTGTTGAACCAGCCTACTGTGGTATTATAGAGACATTCGTATCCGATGGCTGTATTGGCATAACCGATTGTATTGTTCATCATGGCCTTGCTTCCGATGGCCGTGTTGTGAGTAGCATGATAATATGTAGCAACACCGACACCATTGCTTCGAAGGCAACTGTCTCCAATAGCTACCGTATTACTCCGAACTGTATTTTTATAAAGGGCATCCCTGCCGACAGCTATATTGCTGAAGCCTGTTGTATTGTCATGTAGTGCGGAAGTTCCATCTGCAGTGTTATTATTTCCTGCAGTATTAAGATACAAAGCACTTGTGCCGGATGCGATATTGAACGAACCTGATGTATTGTTCCGCAAAGCATTTGAACCAAGGGCAGCATTATTGGATCCGACTGTATTGGTATACATACTGCCGCTTCCCATGGCGACATTTGAGCCACCACTGGTATTGGATTTTAAAGCGCTATGTCCTGTAGCTGTATTTTGCACACCATCTGTGTTCAGGTTGAGTGAATAAGCACCAATAGATACATTTGAATTGCCTGTGGTATTCTGGTTGTTAGCATAATAGCCTATAGCCGTATTTTCATAACCAGACGTATTGGCAAACAGAGATCTGTTTCCAAGAGCCACATTTAGATTTCCACTTGTATTGTTCGATAAGGAATAATATCCGATCGCGGTGTTGTTCTTACCAGTTTGATTTGAATACAAGCTTCGATTTCCTAAACCAATATTGAAATAGTTGCCCGTTTGTCCGGTTTGTAAAAAGATAGATGAGTCACCAATAGCGATGTTGAAATTTGCCTGGGTATTGTTTGGCAGAGCTTTACATCCCAGGCCGATATTTGAAGTTCCGGTAGTGTTCCCCGCCAAAGAATACGCTCCTATAGCTGTGTTTCTTCCGCCACTGGTGTTAGCACTTAAACTATAATAACCCATGGCCGAGTTCTCATTGCCACTGATGTTATTCAAAAGGGAAAATTTACCCACACTTGCATTATTGCTTCCACTTTCATTATACCCCAAGGCGTTGAAGCCGATAGCTACATTATCATTTCCATTGATATTGTCACTCAGTGCCTGGTTACCGACACCGACATTATTATTTCCTGTCGTATTCAGATATAAGGCATGTTGGCCGACACCCGAGTTAAAAGTTCCCGTGGTCACATTCGAAAGTGATTCTTTTCCGAGTGAGACATTCCCACTCGTGGGTGTAATACTTCCAACCCATGCATTATTGACTCTGAATACCAAAGGTTGTTCATTTGTTGTGCCGATGAAGTCTGAGGGTTGTATGGAATTACCACCAAGCGACCATTCGATGCTGTTACCGCTTTTTAAGAGCGTCCAGTTCACGGACCCGGGAGTTCCACGATTATAATAAAAACCGGTAGGAATATTTGAGCCTTGATTGTAAACCAACAAACCCGTAGCAGGAAGGGGGATGGTGAAGAAGTCGCTATACGAAAAGAGATTGACGTGGGGGATCAGGATTCCTTTCGAAGATGAAGACACATCGAGCATGGCACTTGGATCAGGTGATGCTCCGGTATTATTGATAGCTACATTTTGTGCTGCCACCGGAAATAACCAGAGTAAACTGGCCATGAAAGTGAGAATTGATTTCATAACAATTGAATTACTTCCGAAATATAGGATCACGTGAAAGGGGGATGCCGGGAAAGTGATTGAACGGAATACGGAAATGATTGAACGGAAGATAAGCTGCCAGGGCAGCGCAAAACGAGTTTAGAAAAAAGGTTATGAAGGTTATAGGATTATAAGGATATAAAAATCCGTTCTGTCTGATGTTTTATTATTGCAAACGCAGTTTGCAATAATAAATACGTATACGGTTCAGCGGTAGGCTCAGCCGGAGTTGGCTGCTTTCAAGGTTTTTTTCCTTTTGAACTAAATGTGATTGTGGAATTTTATCAACTTTACTCGATGCAAAGGATATGAAAAAGAAAAGGCCACAAATGCGGCCTTATTTTTCTTATAGCAACCTACCTTCCTAACTGATCACTGATCACTGATCTACGCCAGGTTCTGACGATCGTCAATAAAACCTGTTTTCGTCTTCACATTAAAACCTCTCTTCTCAGGCATTGTCTTAAAAAAGAAATCCCATAACGGTGATGAAACACCATAGGCAGCATCAGACTGCTGATAATGATGTAATGCGTGATGAATCCAAAGATGTTTTAAGAAATTCTTCGGTGGTGGAAATGCATGCACCGAATAATGCACACACAAGTAAGAAGCATAGCCGGCAACAAAACCCGCTGTAAATGGAATACCAAGTTTACCCAGAAGCAAACGGTAAAAAATGAAAAATACTGAAGCTAATATTACGCTTACGATTGGTGGCATCGCAAGTCGTGTTTTGTCTTTCGGATAATCGTGATGCGCACCATGTAATACATACTGAAGTCTTTCTTTTTCCTTTGTGGTAGGTTCCATATGAAATGTATACCTATGAATTAAATATTCAACCAGTGTAAATCCAAACAGTCCTGCAAAAAATAAGAGGATGCTCGCACCGGTACCAATGAAGCCTTCATAGAATGTGTATGCAAGTAATACAACGGCCAATCCATAAAATATGGAAAGAGGCCACGCAATATGCGTACGTGTCAACCGATCAAGAATAGGATTCTTGAAGATGGTACCGTCGCCTTTTGGTTTTTGCCCGTAAGCCATAATGATGATTTGCCACAAAGGTAGCCCTTTTTAAAGCCACATCCTTAAAAATATATGTTAACAGACGCATTAAAGTTTCCTGAATATATACCTAACTGTCAGAAAATCAACTATCTGTATTTGTCATTCAGCCCGATCCCGGCTTTGATATTGGGAATTGCCTTTTTGACCCTTTTAACCCGGGTTTCTTCAGTTTTGGCCTCTAAGACATACTCCAGGTATTCTCTTTGCTTTCCTGGAGTCAGTTTTGAAAAAGCATCTTTCAATGCTTTATCTTTTTTGAATGCAGCATTGTATTCGCCAGGTATGGCAGGAAGTGGTTTTTTCTCCGGTTTGATTTTAATTCCGGCTTTTTCATTTGCGATTGCCTCTGCAATATATTTTTTAATCAAAGCCTGCTTGATTTCTTTCATCGATTGAAAACGCCATTGACGCAAACCTCTGGTTCTTTCTTCATTAGCATTGACCAGAACTTTTTCCGGATCACTTAGGAATGATCCATTATGAAACCAAATCGTGAAGAATTTTTTAAACCCACCGATGGCCAACACATTTTTTCCATTCAAGGTATAGATCGGTCCACCCCATTTGATTTCTTCTTTCAGCTCTTTGTGTTTTAAAATAATTTCTCTGAGCATCATCAATTCATCCGCCCAGCGATCCTCAGCGATGATGTCGATTACGGAAGTTTTGTCGGATTTCATTTTATAATTCTGTTTTTATAAAGATACAGACTAACTTTATGTATCGTGAGACGTGAGACGTGAAACGTGAGTTGACAACGATAGGCTGTGATTCTTCTTCTTTCGCTTTGACTTACTTCGCTCCAATCATATGTTACATCTCAGCAACCCTCCGCTCAGTGATCGATTAAAATTCTCTGCCCATTTTTCGAAATATTCGAATAGAGCTCAGTGCAGCGCTCCGCTCAAAACGGAGCTTCTTCTTATAATTTTTTCTGGTTAATTATTGTTTTCATATATTTTCAGGTTGAGCGGAGTCGAAACTTAGTATGGTAAACATCATCGGTCACTGAGCGTTTTCTATGACATAGACAAATTGTATTTATAGTTTTTTTGAT
>JBDUAU010000690.1:0-17159 GCA_040004485.1 Saprospiraceae bacterium | reverse complement strand
AATCGATTGCGCATAGGAGGCTTTCTTGAAGTCTTTGATCTTGTCATCAAGACAAGGATTGATATCCATAGTATCATGACATGCGTTAAGGCAAAAGAACCATGTAAAAAATAGGAACTGAATTGAATGTTTCATTGGGACACTTTTTTTAACAGACCACATTTGCATTGGTGAAGTTGGTTTGGCATGCATTATTTATTGATTTAATATTGGTTTTCCAAAGCCATGAAAGAATACTTCGCTTCAGCCTTCTTCCCGGACTTTTCCTTCGACTTCTCCTCAGCCTTAGCCTTGTCCTTAGCCTTTCAAACAATTCATCCCCTCTTTTCATCAATTCATCCGAATCATCAGCCATCTTTCCCTTAAAACCGGCCTTCAGATAACCTATTAACTAACTTCGTACCATGCCGATCAAGCGCTACAGTAACCAGGAGCCTATCGTATTTGTATGGGTGATTATCCCTTACATCACCTTCATGAATTTGCTCATGTTCGGTACATGTGTCTTTGATACATTATGGATTTTTATAAAAAATTTTGGTATCAGTGCTTTATATTTTTTTATCATTTATGGCGTCTTCGGCACGGTAGCTGTGTACATAAAAAACCGATTTCCCGGTCCCGGTGACCTTTTCAAAAGAATTTCACTACTGCTGCCTGTCTTTTACCTGATGAACATAGGCGCTGTAAATGGTGCTTTTTATTTTTTCAAGTCCCTGCCGGTCCTGGAATGTGAGACCAAACCTGATATGCTATGGTGGACAGTACTTTATGCCTGCATCATGAGCACCGTCATCACCTTCATCAATGAAGGCATGGCCAACTGGGAAAAATGGAAAAGCTCACTTTCAGAAAGTGAAAAACTAAAGAATGCATATCAGCGCAGCAAACTTCTCGGTCTCAAAGGACAGATCAATCCACATTTTTTATTCAATTGCTTTAATACGCTCTCAGGACTGATCCAGGAAAATGAACAGGAAGCCGAAAAATTTCTGGATGAGATGACCAAAGTGCATCGTTATTTACTGCGTGGCGATGATGAGTATCTGGTGCCACTGACGGATGAGATGAAATTTGCCACATCGTATCTCAATCTCACCAAGGCAAGGTTTGGCAGCGCAATTGACACAAAGGTCGATCTCCCGACAGCCCTTATGTCAAAAGAGATTCCTCCGCTGAGCATGCAGGTCATTCTTGAAAATATTATTTATACAAATGCATTGAGTAAAAAAGAACCGCTCACCATCCGTATTACAAGTGATGAGCAAGGCCATTTGATCGTCACGCATAGCCTTCATGAAAAAACAATAGTACAGAATCTTAATGTTGATGAAGGCCTTGACAACCTCATCACGAAATATCGGCTGATGAATATGGAGGAAATCAGAATTTCAGAAACCACTGACCAGCGTATTTTTCTACTTCCTTTGTTTGACCCTGAAACCGCTGCAGTATGAAATTTCCAAAACCACCAAAATATCAGGTCATCGGTTTTTTGATTTCCATGCCCTTTATCGCCCTTGCGCTGTGTTATATTATGTATGACGACAGGCTGTTCCGTCAAATTGAAATCTGGCTTGTCGCCTACCCTGTCATCTATGCGATCGGATTTGTATCATGGCGTTTACATTATGTCTATGATCATTATTTGCACACCAGGTTTCCTTCCTTAAATCAAACAAGGAAACGTGTCATTCACACATTTGCTGTGAACTTCCTGGTCATGACGCCTTCCATTTTGTTGATTTTTTTCACATTCCATTGGTTTCATATTTTCGGATACATTGTGAATATCAACGATCTCAAATATGGTTACCTGGTAGGGCTCGGTGTCAATATTATTTTTGAATCCTTATGGGAAGTCATCTATATCATCGAGAAGTTCAAAGAAGTCGCGGCAGAAAAAGAAATGATCGAACAAATGCATTTGCAGCAGGAGTTTGACAATCTGAAGCAAAAAGTCAATCCGCATTTTTTATTTAATAGTTTCAATACCCTCTCTGCCCTCATTTCAGAGGATAAAGATCAGGCAGAAAAATTCCTGGATGAGCTCAGTAAAGTCTACAGGTATTTATTGCGGAACAATGAAAGCGGCATGAGTACAGTGGAAGAGGAGTTGAAGTTTATCCGTTCGTATTCAAAGCTGTTGCAAACCCGTTATGGCGAAGGATTTAAGATAGATCTGATGATAGATCCTGCTTTCAAAGACAAGGGAATACCGTCCCTCAGCCTTCAATTGCTGGTCGAAAATGCAGTCAAACATAATATCGTCAGCAAACAACAACCGGTTCATGTCATCATTCGTTCGACACCGGATGGATATCTGTCTGTTGAGAATAATCTGAGAAAAAAAACAAGAATAGCGGTTGAATCTACAGGGATCGGTTTAGTTAATATTCGGGAGAAATATCGTTTGCTTCAACGCCATGATGTCACTATTGAAGAAACATCTGATCAGTTTAAGGTCACCATACCGCTCATCGCATGAAACTATACTTTGCAGTTTATATAGGGAAATATGCAATTGATCCAGAGGGATCGTCAATTGGGCATATCTGGTATTTGCAAGGACCAAAATCAGTTGCAATTTTACATTTCAAATCAGTATGAATTATCATCATCAATCATTTTACTATGGAAATTTTTATAGTTGAAGACGAAGAACTGGCCGTAAAAAAATTACAAAAAACTTTACAGGCGATTGATCCGGATCTGCATGTGGCAGGTACGGCTGACAGTATTGCATCCGCTGTAGAATGGTTAAAGGGACATGGACAACCTGATCTGATCCTGATGGATATTGAGCTGGCTGATGGCCAGAGTTTTGAGATATTTAATCTTATGGAGGTTAAAAGTCCCGTGATCTTTACCACCAGCTACGACGAATTTGCGCTCAAAGCATTTAAGGTCAATAGTGTAGACTATCTGCTCAAACCTGTTCAGAAAGATGAACTGGAAAGCGCATTGTCCAAATTCCAGAGCATGAAACAGGTCTATGCGGACAAGAAAAAGGAAGACCCACAATTTTCAACGTTAGTGAAAGAATTGCAGCAAACCCTTCAACACAAAGAATATCGTAAACGATTTCTTGTGAAACATTTGCAAAAAATGGTTTCCATTGAGGTAGACAGGATCTCCTATTTCTTTAGTGACGACAGGCTGAGTTTTTTCAAAACCGCCGATGATAAAAAATACGTCGTCGATTACACGATCGATGAAATTGAAAATATGCTTGATCCGGATCAATTTTTCAGAATCAACCGCGCTTTCCTCGTTTCCATTAAAAGCATCGATCAGATCCATGACTATTTTGGAAATCGCCTGAAATTAAATCTGAGACCTACTATTGATAAAGAAGCCCTGGTCAGCAGGGAAAAGGTGACGCCATTTAAGGAGTGGATGGGTAAATAAAAAGGACCCCTGGATAAATCCAGGGGCAATTCAATGTTTATATCCCCTTGATATACCCAGGGGCAATTCAATCTCTCCATCTCCTTGATAAATCAAGGGGCAATTCAATCTTTATATCCCATGGATAAATCCAGAAGCAATTCAATCTCTCTATCCAGATCACTCCTCTCACAATTCAGTCACTTAATACTACGATTCATACACTATGTTCTTTGACCGGATCCGCTAAGACTTCATTTTTGTCCCATTAAAAGAAAGTAACTCAATACAACCAGTAGATAAACTGATAAAAGCACATGAAAACAAATATGAACCCTTACCTGACAACCCATTTTGACAACATGGACAATTCAACTGCCACCATTCTGACCCCTGATCAGCGTCTTCGCGTTTTTGTGAGTTCAACATTGCAGGAACTGGCTGAAGAAAGAATAGCTGTAAAAAAAGCCATCCAGAATATTCAACTCATACCAGTGATGTTTGAGATGGGGGCCCGCCCTCATGCACCTCGCAATCTGTATCGCGAATACCTGTCTCAAAGCCAGATTTTCGTGGGAATCTATTGGGAAAGTTATGGCTGGGTAGCTCCTGATGAAACGATCTCCGGTCTCGAAGATGAATACAATCGCTCAGGAAATCTTCCAAAGTTGATCTATATCAAAAAAAGTAATGGCCAGCGTGATGACAGGCTGACACAATTGATCGAACGTATTCAGAAAGACGACAAAGTATCCTACAAAACATTCACCCATACAGAAGAACTAGGCCAACTGATTATCAATGATCTGGCTTTGTTATTAACTGAACGCTTCAATCTGACGATTCAGAATAAAATATCAGAAGCAGCATTTAAATCCTTCAATTCGATTCCGTCTGTTCCCAATATGCTTGTTGGTCGCGAAAAAAATATTGAAGAAATTCTAGCATTGCTTGACGACCCCTCCATTCGTTTGCTGACACTGACCGGACCTGGAGGAATTGGTAAAACAAGGTTGTCCATAGAAACAGCCAGACGTTTACAAAATAATTTTCGTGATGGTGCTGCATTTATTCCATTGGCTCCGGTAAAAGATCACACGCTCATAGCTGAAACAATCTGTTATGCATTGGGGATCAAGATATCAGGAGGAAATATCCTGGAGAGTCTGAAATTATTCCTTCAGGATAAAAACTTTTTACTCGTCCTGGACAATTTTGAACAAGTCATACAGGCAGCATCAATAGTTGATGATCTCTTAAGTTCTACACCCGGTCTAAAAATTCTGGTGACAAGTCGTGAGCGCTTATCACTTTCTTTCGAATATCTCTATGCAGTTCCTGCATTACCGGATTCGTTTACGGATCAAAAAATCTCTGGAAATGTGTATCCCGCGGCCATTGAATTATTTATCAACAGGGCAAAAGCCATTCAACCTTCTTTCAAAGTAAATGAACAGAATATTGATATTATTTTCAATATCTGTCATCGTCTTGAAGGATTGCCATTAGCCATTGAACTTGCTGCAGGTCAGATTAATTTATTTAGTCCCGCACTATTGCTCCAGAAACTTGATCGCAGGTTGGATATACTGAAAGGGAATTACAGGGATATTCCTGAACGTCAAAAGACCATACGCAATACGATTGAATGGAGTTTTGATTTGCTGACGCAAGCTGAACAAGATCTATTATTATACATCAGCCTGTACAATGCAGGATGCATACTCACCACATTGGAAGCTATAGGTACTGAATATGGTGATGATTTATATTGGCTGCTTGAGTCACTCATCAACAAAAGTCTGGTGACGAAACAGGACGAAGAATTTCAGGTTCGATTTCAGATATTGGAAACTGTTCGCGAATTTGCAATTGAAAAACTGAATGCATTGCATCTGCTTGATACCTTCCGACAAAAACAGGCGGATTATTATTACGCTGCGTTAAAGGATCTCAAATTGCAAAAAAACAAAATTGATCAGACTGAAATCCTGAAAAGTCTTGAGAAAGAACACACCAATATCCGCCAGGCACTTGAATTTCTGATGGAGAAAAAAGATTTAGTCAAAATCACCGAAATAGCCTGGAGTCTGTGGTTATTCTGGTGGGTCAATGCGCATACAAAAGAAGGATATACCTGGCTGAAAAAAGTATGGGAACTCTACCCGGACAATAAAGAAACTTTTAATGATCATACCTTTTCGATCCTTGCAGCTAACGTAGGTATCATGTCTTTTTTACAAAGAGACTTCGACATGTTCGGTGAGTCACTTGGTCAACACCTTACACTGATTCAGCAACAGGATGATGACGAGCTTATCGCTACGGCATCACTGATCACTGGAGTTGTCAAGACCATACTTAAAGAATACCAGATAGCCGATGTGCTATTAAATACAAGTCTTGACCGTTTTAAAAAAATCGGACTGACTACAGGCATCAGTCTTGTCCTTAGTGCTCTGGGACGGAATGCGATCTATCATGGCAATCAGATCCCTAAAGCAAAGGAATATTATAAACAAAGTATGGCCCTGGCGAAACAGGATCACAATGAAATCTCAGTGATTATTTGTTTGTCCGGATTTGCATTGTGTGAAGTCATTGAGAAAAACGCTGATGCAAAAAACTATATAAGAGAAAGTATCCTTTTGAGTCAGAGTCTGCATTTCTATGAAGCATTGGCCTGGTCTATCGAAATCGGTGCACTTGTCTCCATCAACGAAAACAAATTGATCCATGCCGTCACCCTGATGGGTGCTGTAGATCAGCTGAGAAATACAACACAACTTCCGGTTTGGGATGATCTTGAAGCTATTATACTCGATGCGAAAAATCATCTGGAGCAACAAATGGATTCCGACGTATTTTCATCCGCATGGAATGAAGGGGCTGCTATGAGCGTGGATAAAATGGTAACGTACACATTGGAAGGATGAGAAATTTTCTCCTGTCATTTAAAGCCGCACTACCCCCAACAATTTTTTCACAAGCGATATTACGTTAGTTTTTTGTCTAAAAAATACAGGTCTCTCTATCGCTTCAGAAACGAAAAATGAAGCGCTCGTAGAGAAGCATAAAAGCCAATCATGATCAATGCCAATCTCAGGTAATCAGCCTTGATCCAGGTGGATACATATTGATGAACCCGCAATGGATCAAGCACTCCTGTATTGTTATCAAACAAATACTGACTGATCGGTGTAAAATAATGAAGCGTAACGAAATCGATCAGAATATCCATGACAAGCGATATGGATAAAAGAACCAACATCGGATTACCTTTTCTGATGAATACAGCGAAACAGACAACAGAAAATGCAGTAGAAATGGGCATGATGACCCTATAAAAATCAATAGGGTTAGTGTTATGAAAAAAACTATTGAACAAGGTGATGTCTTCTATACTGCCGGAACGCCAGTTAGGTAATATGATAAACAGATCAAACATGTGCCCGGCGAAGTAAACCGCAAACACAAGCGCATTGCACCAAAGAAAAAATTGAAACTTCATTGGCAGAAGTTCATGGATTAGGGATAAGGATGATGCTCCTGGCGTACAAGGGGCCCCGGGACTAAATAAATGGGTCAAAAATTGTTCCAAATTCATAAAAAAAAATGTACGGACAGACCCCATCTGCCCGTACACATTCACATTCGAGGAGATTCCCCGAATATTAATAAAGAACATTAGCCTTTATATCAGTTACTGCCGAGTTCAGGTTTCCAAACATTCAACTCATCATAGGTCTTGGTCCGGTCAATCGCAATTTCATAGTCATCCTGAAATTTTTGAAATGATCCTTCGCCATGAACCTCCTCATAGTCCTTTTGAAATGTATTTGGAATGTCTAAGTATGCCCAGCTATCCATGAAAATCTCAGCAGCGGCATGCGGACCCTGAGAAGCACCATATCGGATGTATACATTATAAGCTGCCTTATAATTTTTAGCTTTATACACCTCCGATACCATTTTGACCAGTTCTTTAAATCTGTCCATCTGGCCGGGATTGATAGTAAAAAACCTAAGCCTTGATTTGGTAAATTTATCCGAACCAGTTGGATTGTAAGAAGCCTCATCATTTTGTCTCCAGTATGATCCTTCTCCTTCAGATTCAACATAAGGCATCACATTTTTATTCCAGTCACTGTCATGATCAACACCGGCAGGACGGCCTTCAATCTGACTAAACGTCACAGGTCCGAGTACCAATGTATATTGCCCTGAGCTTGGTCCGGACATGCATTTCGACACACCGATTTTGTAAGGAGCCGCAGAATGAAATTTTTTGTTGTGCGCTGCAAGTCCTTTCTCAAACATGTCCTCCTGGCCCATCCTGACTTTGTAATTTCCAACTTCCCATTGACGGTAATCTGTTTGGGCATTGGTAGACAGGGCGTACCCTGTGAAAATAACGAGTGTAATTAGCAAGTTTTTCATTGGATTCTAATTTGGTTTATAAAAAATTATTTCGAGAGAGCATTTCTTAAAATCCAAGTACAATTTGAATTTTTAAGCACAGAATCAAAAGTATAAAGGTCAGGATGTTTGGAGGATCACATCTTCATGTGATACGGATCTATTGCGTACCTGCTTTATTGATATCAATACTTTCCAATATAACTAAAGGATAACCCTGACTGCAGACCTGAATCATTGCATTACCAAGGGTAGTTGTATCCGTGACATATTTGGGCATCCGCTTAAATAAAAAAGTCAGCGGTTTTGTCATCGTGTAAAAGAAATTATACCAACCTGTTCTTGACCTGATACCTCTCTTAGGCAATATCAGCCCTGGCCTGAACATATAGGCTTTATTAAATCCAAGTTTCAACAAATCATTTTCAGTTCTGCCTTTTACTCTTGCCCACATTTGTCCGCCCTTCTCAGAGCTGTCCGTTCCTGCGCCTGAAACAAAACAGAAAGTCATATCCGGATTGACCGACAACGCTGTCTGTGCAAAAACAATAGTCAGGTCATGCATGATATGTGTATAATGCTCCTCAGTGGCCCCAACAGAAGTAATGCCCATGCAATAGAAACAGGCATTGTATCCTTTCAGATTGGATTTGGATTCGGGATCTGTAAGATCTTTAATGAGGATTTCTTTCAATTTGGGGTGTTTGATATCGATTGGACTGCGATTGACGACCAACACAGATTCCACAACCGGACTATCGATGCATTCAAGAAGGACACCTCTTCCCACCATCCCAGTCGAACCGGTGATGATTACGCTGAGTTTTTCCATGAAGCAATTTAGAAAGAAATTGTTTATGGAAAAATGAAATTTACAAACGCTCCGATACTTCAAATCTCTTTACACTCGGCTTAGGAACATTCTACCGAACTGCCTTGGTTTTTAATGCAAGCACGCTTGCATTAAAAATTATAAATCGTTAAGCGTCGGTTGACCGACGTTTGAGTGTCTGCAAGCCTGTGCCTTGCGTATCGTAATCATGAATCGCAAAACTGAGTTTTGCATATGCTCCGATACTTCGACTCCGCTTTGCACAACTTTCTGTTTAACTCAGACAGGAGCAAATTCCTTCTGTTTAATTCAGACAGGGGCAAGCCCTTTAGTATAACTCAGACAGGGGCAAGCCCTGTCAATACAAGTATTCAATATTCACTACTAGCTACTTAAGCAACATCACTATTTTTGTTTCACCCGCCCTCTTTCCTCTTCTGCGCCGGACCTGTGTTCGCCGATGGATTTCACTTTTTGATTTCCAAAATTCCGTGTAAAACTGATTTTGATCGTGGGCTGACTAAAGCGCAGATTTGCTCTGAAATACTGATTCTGTTCAGGCAGATCAGATACTCCGCTGAATTCCTGTGTATTGAATACATCATCATATCCAACTCTTAGCGTGCCCCCATTGTCACCAAATTTCTTTTGCAAACCGACATTAATCGCTCCATACCCTTTTATCTGAACAACCCCAAAAAGTCCGCCACTACCATAATAACCTGTTGCTTCAAATGTAAAATTTGCAGGTAGTGAAATTGTTTGTGTTGAAAAGAATCCAAATCCGGCAAAATCAAACTTGGTCAGTTTCCCATCAAAATATTTTCGTGTTTGCTGAGTGCCTCCTAAAATGTTATAAGACATGTTCCACCATTTCACAGGTGTCACAGGAAGTGTAAGTGTAAAATTCAGTGTCTTTGTATCCTTTAAATTTTCTGCAAATAAAAGCTCCCTATTTGTCCCTTCTTTGACACTACTTTGAAATTGAGCAATGGAACTATCCTCCACACTGTACTCTACTGAAAACAAAATAGATTTATGACGCAAACCTATCTTGAAGTTTTCCGATGTAGCTGGTTGCAATGCAGGATTTCCTGAAAAGAATGTAGACGGATCCAGGAAGATGATAAATGGAGCCATGTCGTCAAAAGTAGGCCGTGTGATCCTTTTACTATAAGCGAGATTCAATGAATTATTTTCATTAAAATCTCTTGACAGAAATACACTTGGAAACCATTTTCCAAATTGCCTGTCTACAATATTGGGTAGTTCTTCAGAACCCAGATTTGAATTTGTGTTTTCATATCTAAGTCCTGCCTTCAAAGTGACCTTAGCCACTAAAGGTGTTTCTATTGAAGCATACCCTGCAAATATTTTTTCATTGAGATCATATTTAGCTGTGAGTGCCGGATCTTCAACCCACTCCTGTGCAGGCTTATAATCAACACCTACATCATTAGAAAAATGTGAAATCGTCTCTTTGACACCGGTTTCAAGTTTCATTTTCTTCCCGATCCCAGTTGTATAATCTATTTTTCCAACTTTAATATTGATTGGCGTCAGTTTGTGTGCACGTGATTGATCCGAAAAAAGAAAATTTCCTTCACCATCTGAGTAATTGTTTACATACTCTGTCGGATTATTATCCTTGTAAGCAAGTATATTTCCATCGAATGTCAATTGGCGTCCTTCGGCAAACGTATGCTGGAGATTTATATTACCACCGATATGTTTCCATTGATTTAATTCGTGATTATTGATCAGGATGGATGTATCAAGATGACCATTGCGTGAAATATAAGATGTATTGACAGCATCCATAAGCCATTTTGTATCATAGCCATCTACGAGCAAGCCCAGTACATTCTTTTTATCAAGTTGAAAATCCACACCTATTCGTGCATTGTGGTTATTCGTTCCGGGATCTCTCACACTCTTTGTATCCGTCTCCAGTATATCGCCTCCTAAACCAATCCTCCTGTAAAACGCAAATATTTGCTCTGCTGCATCCCTTGAATAACTATAATCGCCGTACAGATTCATTTTCCCCTGACGATAATTGAGATTGAGATTACCATTAAGCTGTTCACCTTTTCCATAACCGACACTTGCTCCGTATGAACCATTCAATCCATCGTCAAGACTTTTTTTCAGGACAATATTTATGTATCCTGCATTTCCTTCCGCATCAAAACCTGCAGGTGGTGTAGTGATCACTTCTATTTTTTCAATATTGTCTGAGCTCATCCCGGCCAGCAATCTGACGACGGCATCAGCAGGCATGTAATTGATGCGGCCATTGATCATGACGACGACACCGCTTTTTCCACTGATGGAAAGTGTATTGCTTTGATGATTGACGACTACACCCGGTGTTCGTTCAAGGACTTCAAGAGCATTCGTACCGGAAGAAGTGATGCTATTCGCTACATTGACGACCAGGCGATCTATCTTTTGTTCGAACAGAGGTTTCTTAGCGACAACTTCTACAGCATTCATCAATACAGCATCTTCCGCAAGTGAAATCACTCCAAAATCTTTTGTAGGAGAATTTTCAGTCAAGGTAAATGTTTCGCTATAATGATCAATGAAACCGATCATGGCAATACGCAACAAGTAGGAACCTGAAACGACACTATTAATTTCAAAATGACCATTGTCATCTGCTACTGCACCTCGTATGAGGATGCTATCGCTTGCTGAAAGCAATAAGACATTTGCAAATGCAACATCCTGATTTTTATCGTCTTTGATCGTTCCTGTCAGATTAGACTGAGCAGAGAGGAAACTAATAACGAAGGTCAGCAGTACCACAAGTAAATGAGTAGTCTTCATAAATGGAGAGAGGAAGCTTTTCATCCGGCGAAAATAGAATTAAATATCAAAGTGTAACCAAAAATGCCCCGAATGTATAGACTTAAGGGAACCTCGAATAACTTAATTTCATCTTCAATTTATTGAAAAAAAATATTCCTTTACTTAGCAAGGGTATTTTTTCAAAATTTTGAACTACTCATTTGCTCCTTAAATGAAATTTTCTTCGTCTTTGAATTTGCTTTTATCAGTTTTAAAGCAGTTTTTCCTATATGGGCAGCCTTATCTCCTCAAATTTCTTGATGTAAACTATTCTGGCCATATTATATACTAGGTTTTGCATTGTGATATCTGCAGTTGATCTTACAAAGCCAATGCATCTCACTTGTAATCCATTTACTCGATTTCGAATAGAGGCGAATATATGTTCTACTCGAACACGTGTCCGGGATTTGAAGGTATTTGCTTCGCGTTGTTTTTTTGTTAGCGTTACATGTCGATTTCCCTTTTTATGTATCCGACATCCCATTTTGTGTTTTCTTAAGGCTTTCCTTATTTCTTTGCTGTCATATGCGCTGTCCGCCCACATCGGTTGTCCGGAATCCGTATCGTCAATTAATTCTTCCAACACTTGACTGTCATGTACACTCGCTGGTGTTACTTCAAACTCATCAATGAGTTTACTCTTTGCGTCAATTTTTATATGGTTCTTGTATCCGTAATAATTCTTTCCATTTTTTCGGGTCCAATTGGCATCTACATCTTTTTGTCTTTTTTTATTGTCCGACCATTCTTCCGGAGTTTCCCCATTTTTGATTTTCTCATTTTCTTCCCTGCTGTTCCTTTGAATAGGTGCTTTTACAATACTTGCATCCACGATTTTTCCCTCCTGAACCATATAGCCATTCAGTCTCAGCTTATCACGGAACATCACGAAGGCCTCTTCAATTACTCCAGTCTTTGTTAATGCATCTCGAAAAAACCAAAACGTCTTCTGATCGGGCACTTTATCCGCAAGGGTCAAATCCAGGAATCGCATAAAACTCAATCGGTCAGTGATTTGATATTCCAATTGCTCATCACTCAGGCCATAAAGCTTCTGTAAAACCAAAGCCTTGAAAAGCATGACCTTATCAAATGGAGGCCTACCCCCTTTTTCTGTTGGCTTCTGCACTGTGGCCTTTTCAAGAATTGTTCTGAACGATTCAAAATCTATTGTCTCTCCTATAGCAATGAGCGGATCCTTAAGGACAATGAGTCTATTCATTCTATTTTGTCCATCAAAGAATCCTGACTGATTTTTGTTTTTCATATCTTCAAGATACAAACCTCAAATCATATGTCATACTTTTATGATAGGTTTTTAGAGGTTCCCTTAAGGCATGAGGACAGGAAAATATTCGATATATTTCGGTACCCGTTATACTTTTCAAAAAAAACATAAAGGAAGGAATGACTGCCTGACCAGGATTTGAATCAATTGGTTATGTCACTTCACATTATCCGAACCAATCTTAATTTGAATAGGCAGGTATTTCAATAAGTCCTCACCTGAAACTACTTTGATGCCATCTTCAGTGCTGATGACCATGGATTGCAAGTTCCTGTATTTATACAATATCATTTTTTCAATAGCCAGTTTCATTCCGGCTATCCATTTGATGACAATTTCATCCTTTATTTCTGTGTCCATTTTTATTGTTCCTTAAATTTTTGAAAAAGGTCCTGATTATAAATCGTCAATTGGCCATCACTGAACTGTGAAATTATTTCAAAATTGGGTTTTGAATTATCGATTAAAAGCCAAACATTAGCCAATTCCTGATATACGTTTTTAAAATTACGTATTCCTCTGCTGTATCTCCTTTTAATAGTCTCCTCAGGAATGTAATGTCCGCCTTCATTGACTCTTTGTACTACTCTTTCAAGCGCCAGTTGTACATTATTCAACCAAAAAAACACAATGAATATTCTGTAATTGAATTGTTTTGCTTTCATGATAATATCATCCGTACTTTTTGATGACAATGTAGTTTCAAATCCAAACTCGACCCTGTCTTCCAAATGATGATGAATGCGCTCCAACATTATTTTGCCCGAAGTAATGGCCACACTTTCCGGATTAAATGGAGAAATACCTTTGGCAATTTCATCAGCATTGATAAATTCCCTACATCCTAATAATTCAGGCAAAACTACAAACGAGGCTGTTGTCTTGCCAGCTCCGTTGCATCCTGCAATAATATAGAGGTTAGGTTTATTTGACATTTGTAACAAAAGTAACAGAATAGATTGGAAAGATTTACTGTGGTTATGTTTTTTACAATTTAATTATTCGGTTGCAAATTTTTGATGTGAATTGATTTGAAAGGATAATAAAATAAGACCCGCATGGTATATCATTAGTGATATCCAGTTTTATTCTGCGATTTGAATTTAGATTAACTTTTGACTCTTGTATAATATGGCCTGCAACATCAATAATCGAAATATTGAATTTGTCATCCTTACCCTGATACTTTTCAAAATCAATAATAACATGATCCTCTACGATGGTCGGATAAACATCAATGATGGAAAGGGCTTTATTGAGGTCTGCTTGATCCACCCGACTCACCAGATCTAATTCCTCAACTGGGAACGTCATCAGACCACGACTAAATGTAGCCGCCACAATTGTATTCTCCATCGGATTATATTCCAGATCATAAACAGGCATATATGGAAATTCGCTTCCCAATCGATCCCACATAATACCGGCATTGAAACTGACATACACTCCCCCATCTGTTGCCGCAAATAATATATCATCATTCCATCCGGGAAGGATCAGCATACTATTGACGCCGAGCATGGGCACATTCACACCCAGCGAAGACCAGGATGCTCCTGCATTGTCACTTTTGAATATATAAGGTGTATTGTCATTGTCACGATAACCTGAATATGTGGTGATGACCCCTTGCGCATTTTTTGTCGCACATGTGATTGACGTCACATAATATCCCGGTGTGCCATCTGTTATATCTGTCCAGTTCAAGCCACCATCAGCAGTAGTCCATATTTTTCCATCCTGCGTCCCTGCGTACAATCGCATCTCATCCAGATCAGATTGTGCAATAGCAGTAATTGCCGGATACCTTTTGCCCAGTATTGTATCGCCCCTGGTCAGGTCAGGACTAATACTCATCCATATGGGGAAAGTATCACGCATGTCAATACGAAAAACCTGGCTTGTTCCGCAATACAAAATTTTTGGATCCTGACTGCTCATCACGAAAGGCATATCCCAATATCGTGTTCCGACAAGCCCGCTGTCTAATGCATTAAAATTGAACCCATCCATTGTCCATGCGATATCACCATTCTGTGTCATGTAATAGGCCCATGATGGTTCTGTCGGGTCAAAACGAGGCTGGAACCCATCTCCTCCATATAACCGATACCAATCGTTTATCAAGTTTGCATTTCCAGTCGATGTTCCGTTGTCCTGAGCTCCGCCGATATATTGATCAGGTTGATGGGGATTATAAGCTGTTCTGTAAAATTGTGTTGACGGAATATTTTCAATATCATGCCATGGTTGCGATTGATCTGCAGGACATGCATATGCACCTCCGTCAGTTCCTAAATACATCAGGCCATTTGCAAAAACAAGATCATGTTTGTCCGCATGAACTTCATACGTCCACCATTCGGGAGCAGCAAGAAACCATGTCGCACCGCCATCAAGTGTTCTGTATAAATCAACACCCAGCAGTGAGATATCATCAGCGTTTTCCGGATTTACTTTCAACGCCTCAAAATACCAACCAAAGCTTCCAAATAAATCGCAGGGCAATCCAACTGATTGATCTGCGGTAATCCTGCTCCATGTATTCGCCCCATCAATTGATTTGTATATTCCTTTTAAAGATTCATTGTACCCGAAACAATCTGTATCATCTACAAAACCCATGTAACTAATCAACAGCGTACCATCCGCACTGATGTCGACACTTGTCCTGGAATGAAGTCCTCCGGGCAATATGTCAATTATATTTTCCCATGTCATCCCAAAATCTTTACTTCTGTACATTCCTGTACCCGGACCGATGGTAGTGGATATTTTACCAGACCGAAGTCTTGTCCAGCTTGTAGCATATAAATACCCCGGACGTACAGGATCAGTGACCAGATCTATTACACCCGTACTATCATCAATAGTCAGCGTTTTATCCCAATGTGCACCGGCATCTATAGATCGGAAGAGTCCTCTTTCATTTCCTTTACGCGATGGATAACCCATGCTCCCCGCATAAATAATATTTTCATCATTCGGATCAACAGCAACTTTCGAAAGAATACCCGTACCCTCTAATCCCCCATAAGACCAGTGAAGGCCATCATCATCAGATCGATAAATACCTGAACCTAAAAAAGGATATCCTGAAATATTGACATCACCTGTTGCTGCAAACACGCGTTGCGAATGATGCGGGTCAAATGCAATGTGACTTATGGATAGCGAAACCTGATCATCAAATACAGCTTTCCAATTCATCCCACCATCATCTGTTCTGTAGATTCCTCCTTGTGAATAACCAAGGAGAATAATTTGCGGATCAAGTGGATCCACAGCTATCGTGTTCACTCTGCCACCGATATTTCCAGGGCCTTCAACAGTCCATGGATAGTCCAAACCCCGCTGCGATCGTGTAACAGCTTTATCAGCTTTCATTACTTGTTTAAGCTGCTGATGAAAAAGATCAGGAGATGCATTATAATTCGGATAATTTCTGTCAAGAAAAAAGAGCTCATTAGGTGTCAAATGCTCAGCATCTTTACTGGATGCAGATACCTCTTCGAAATCTGTTGAAATATTTATCCTATCGCTCTTATTCGCTAGATTTAGAATGCCTATTACAACCAAGGATCCGGCTAATATGAAAAATGTGTTTCGCTGCAGTTTGAATTCCATTCTTGTAAAAATAAGAATAGCTATGGAATAAGCTGATATTATTGATAATACTATGTCGGAACCAAGACTATTTGAAAGAAGCTCAGGCATTAGCTTAAAGCGAAACTCCTTGCATAAAGGATAAATATCTCCCATTATGCCATTTGACATTTGTTTGTCCGGTAAGGTGTATCAGGGTAGCCATGATTTACTAATCAATACTAAAACGCATGGTCATAAAAATAAGGACAGATAAAACCTTTCACTCTTTAGTTTTATCTGTCCTTTTTAACAATTGATGACTGCGGAAATTGCAGGTTTACTAATTCTTTTTAGGATCATTTGTCTTGCGATAAATATTTTTATCGGCTTCCATTTGTTCCTTGCGTAATTTCCTGGCTTCTCTTCTGGAAACTTTACCATCTGCCTTGGCATCGTGCTTGTGCCTGGCTATTCGGCGTTGCTGACGTTCGAGGCGGCGGGTTTCCTGTTTGGTTAATTCACCGTTTACCTGACCTTGTATGATTTGGCCTTGTTGTTCGATCTGCGTTGTAGTGACCGCTGGTGTTGTAGTTTGTGCAGCAACCGTCGAAAGTGTACCCAGAACGATTGCGCCCAGGATGATTATCCTTAATTTCATAATTTAATATTTATTGAGCTGAATGATTAATGCGCTGAACTCTTTACCGACTGAGGGTTCGGGCATTCCGGATGGAGTTCCGGTACGAATAGAAAGCACATCAACAATAAGTGAGGCTATAAGTT
>JBDUAU010000627.1:0-5069 GCA_040004485.1 Saprospiraceae bacterium | reverse complement strand
TGCTTTTCTTTAGAAAATCTCTTCTTGATCTGCCCATGACTGTTAAACTTAAATTAGATTAAAGAACCGTCTGATATCTTTTGAAAGATAATTGATCATTAAATCCAAAATAATGACTGGTGTCATTTGCATGGGTGATGTTACTCACATTTGAATGGCCAAAAGAATTTTGAAATATCTTTCTTTAATCGGTTTTTATCACTCTATCACAAGTTTTTGTGTCAGGACATGATTACCTGAAAAGACATTGATAAAATACGAACCGTTGATTAAGTGTTGTGTAGAAGCCTGAATTACAGCTGAATCAAATTGATGGGAATAAACAGTTTGTCCCATTGTATTTACAATTACAACTTTGCTGATGATGCTTACAGCACTATTTAATTTGATATTGATGTAATTCTGAGCAGGATTTGGATACGCAAAAATCTTATTATCGTTTTCAAGCTTTTGGATTCCCGTAGTGGATGGATTGACAATAAATTGTCCCATCATCCCACCGTCTTCATGGCTTAAGATGTGGCAATGGAACATATAGGGGATGTCGGGGTCGCCGAAATCAAGATATTGCGTGATGAGTTTCACTGTTCCGCCAAAGGGAGGGACAATGACTACATCTTTCCGGCCTCGCAGATTGGCCGGTGGAGTGGCGCCATCAATGGAGAGCACATAAAAATGATTACCGTGTATATGAAATGGATGGGGCATCATGCTTTGATTGGTGATGGTCCATGTCATGATGGTATTTTGATTGGTGGTCATGTTGATCACAGCCGGATCATATTGTACACCATTAAATGTAAAATTAGTTTGACTCATCATAGGAAAACCGGTGATTCGCACATTGAAATTGGCTGCACCGGCTGCAGGATAAACAACGTTTGTCGTCAAAGCTCCCGGCATGGTCGTCACCGGATTCGATGTGGAGGCAACAACATTAAATTGAAGCAAATTAAAATCTTTATTATCCAGAGGACCTAAAGTGCCACCCATCATCCCGACATCTCCACCCGGATACCCGGCCGGTAGCTCAGAACCGAATTGTTTAATGAAGAAAGTATTTCCCTCCTGTCCTGAAAAATCCACCAGGATCTCTGCCCGTTCGCCTGAACCTAACATCAATCTCGTCATCGAAACCGCGGCATTCAATAGTCCATCATCGGAGGTGATTTGTTTGAAAGATCGGTTGTCATTAAAACCAAATTCAAAAAAGCGGCGGCTGGAGGCATTTAATATTCGCAGACGAACAACTTGTGCAGGGACATTGAGGTAGGGTGCTGCGACCACGCCATTCACCAGGGTTGTGTTGTCTGCCACATCATCTAAAATAATTTGTTTCGAGGCGGCATCGAAGTGTTGCCATTGAAAGATGAGCGGGAAATCATCGAAGCCATATCTTCTTGGCAACGTGAGTACTTCTTCTTCGGGATCACGAACGATGATCAGACCAGCTGCACCTAATAAAACCTGATTCAATGTTTTGCCATGCAAATGAGGATGATACCAATACGTTGCCGCATTATCCATCACCGTAAAACCGGGACTCCATGTAGTACCTGGCAAAATGGGATTGTGAGGACTTCCGTCATTCATGGGAGCGACATGAAGACCGTGCCAGTGCGTTGTAGTAGTATCTGAAAGATTATTATGAACATTCATCGTTACTTCTTGGCCCTTATTTAAAATAATGGTTGGACCTAAATAACTGCCATTATATCCAATGGTTGAGGTATTGAAACCGTTAAAAAATTGTTTTGAACTATTGGCGAGGGTCAGGTCGATGACATTTCCGGAAACAGTATCAGGCATAGGAATGGCTGGTTGTGCTATCAGTACAGTTATACTGTTTGCAAAAAGCCATATACAGGCAATTGCACATTTCGGATAATGATTATATGTCATTTGAAAAGGTTGTGGTTAACTCGATCGTAAATTAATTTAAGATTGAAGATATTTTGATGACTTACATCAGAATCTTAAATGATAAACATCAGTCCTATAATAATCAGGACAAAAGAGTCTATTTTTTAAGCAAATAAAGAATTAAAGCCACAAGCCAAGGAAGGGTAAATGATAACAATACCCATTTGAAATCTGACTGAAGTATAAAATTAACGACGGTCATCAAACCTATTGAGGTGATTACTGAAATGAGTACGATGATAAATGATCCATTCATTCGCGCGCGAAAAGATGTTTGAGCAACATAGGTGGTTAAAAGCCCTGTGGTGAAAATATAACCACCCATGACCCAAAATACTTTTTGTAACCAAATTGAAAGTCCGGGCGAATTCTTATTTATTTCAAATAATGTTGAGCCGATATACCTGGGATCTTCAGGTAATAATGGAGGTCGCAAGAAAATAAAATAAATCCCCAACATGATCAGAAGAAAACCTCCAAGTGTGAGAACTGATACTGAGTATGGTTTCAATTTAAGCATTATGATCGTGGTGAGGAGCTTCAACATTATTTTTACTATCGCCAAGCATATTATTCAAACACCAATGGGCATATATAGGAGCTAAAAAGAATGAGATAAATTTGAAAAAAATATTCTTTGGTCTGGTATATGTTATACTCAACTCTGCTCTTGTGTTTAACCCTTCCGGTGAAATAACCAGTCGCATTTGATACCATTCCAGGATAATCATTTTCGTCGTTCCTATTGTTTCCCAAACTTTTTCTTTATCCTTAATCCATTTGCTTACAATAACAGTGAAGTCCATTGCAAAACCCATCATTTTTCCAAACCAACGGTATTTTGAACTGAGTCCTGTCGGGTTTTCCGAAAGTTGTTTCAATTCGAGTTTGCTTCCCATCATCGGCATTGAATTTTTGGTCATGTGCATGCCCGTATTGCCAATGTTGTCCATGTAAGCAAAAACTTTTTCCGGAGTGGAACGAATGAGAATCGTCTTGGTCAGTGTCTTCATAATGTTAATTGTTTTTCAGAATGAACATTCTTCCGATCATCTTTAATTGACTTATTTCAATTTTGATTTCATGTTGACACATTTTCTTTCAATTGTGCTTCACTCAAATGCCTGTAACTATTCTCCACCATTACAATTCCATCATCGACGATGACTCCTATAGCCAATGCAATACCGGTCAATGACATGATGTTGGAAGAAAAGCCTAACATATTAAGTAGAATAAAACTTGCAGAAACCGAAATTGGAATTTGAATCAGAATAATCATGGCGCTGCGCCAGTGAAATAAAAATATCAGCACAATGATGGATACACTGATGAATACTTCAATCAAAGTTCGCTTTACAGAGCTAATTGCCTCTTCAATCAACCCGCTTCTGTCATATGCAATATTGAATTTAACCCCTTCCGGCAATCCTTTCTCTACCTCATCCATTTTCGTTTTTATGGTCCGAATCACTGCATCAGCATTTTCGCCATACCTCATAACCACAATGCCTCCGACTTTTTCTCCTTCACCATTTTCATCAAATATCCCGTAGCGAATATCTCCACCCATTTGTACGGATCCCACATCTTTAATTCGTATAGGTACATTGTTGGATGTGCTCAGAGAAATGTTTTCAATCTCAGCAATCGATTTGATGTAGCCCAACCCACGGACGATGTATGATTTGTCACTCATTTCAAATTTTCTTCCGCCAACATCATTGTTGTTTGCCTTCACAGCTTTAAGTACATCCATCATAGAGAGGTTGTAGTAATTCAGTTTGACCGGATCGATGATGGCCTGGTATTGTTTTTGAAAACCGCCAAAGGAAGCCACTTCACTCACACCGGAAACCGTTTGCAAAGCAAACTTGATATACCAATCCTGTAAAGCTCTTTGTTCACCGAGGTCATACCCTTTAGCATCCAGCGTATACCAGAAGATGTGGCCCACACCAGTTCCATCAGGACCAAGAGTAGGTGAAATTCCTTCGGGCATCAGTTTTTGTGCAAAGTTTAATCGTTCTGCCACTCGTGTTCTTGCCCAATAGATGTCCACATTATCCTCAAATACGAGATAGACGAAACTCATACCGAACATCGATGCACCCCTGATATTTTTCAGCTTTGGAATACCCTGCAGATTGGATACGAGCGGATAAGTGATCTGGTCTTCAATCACCTGCGGGCTTCGACCCATCCATTCCGTAAAAACGATCACCTGGTTTTCGGACAAGTCAGGAATGGCATCAACAGGATTATGTTGCACTTCGTAAATACCCCAGGCCAATAGGCAAACAGCAATTAGCAAAACAACTAATCGGTTACGAAGTGAAAATGAAATAAGTTTTTCTACCATTTGCTTATTGCTTATTGCTGATTGTTTATTGCCAATTGTTCATTGCCAATTGTCCATTGTTTTAATGTTTTCTCATTTCTGACAAATCCATTCCGCATTTAGGACATTGGCCCGGCTTGTCAGAAATGACTTCCGGATTCATCGGACATTCGTAGAATGTTGTACCACCTTTCAACTTTGTCGTATCAAGGCTGAATGTTTGTGCCCCGTTATTATCGGTTACATTTTTGTCAGAGGAACTTTTGCAGGTTCCGAATATCAATGTCATAGATACTGCTGATAAGAGAATTGCTTTTTTCATTTGGTTATTTATTTTAGTTTACATTTTCATTCCAGGCATATCCCCATGCCCTTCCATTGGATTAGCTCCTTTCTTGAATATATATTCACTGTTGATCAGATAGGCACCCGTGATCACGACGATATCACCCTGCATCAATCCGTCAATAATTTCAATAGAACGACTATTCTGTATACCGGTTTTCACCATTTTGTTTTCGAAAACACCATCCTCATTTCGAATCCAGACATTTGAACCCTGGCTATCCTGAATGATAGCATCAATCGGAAGTACTAATGATTTTTTGTTTTCTGTTTGCAGGATAATGTTGGCTAACATTCCTGGTTTGATTTCATGTGTTGGGTTTGTAATTTGAAATCTTGCCAATACAAATCGCTCCGGTGATTGCACCTGTGGATCAATAAAAATTACTTTGCCGGGGAAAAATTTATCGCTTGCTGAAGGAATTGAAAAATTCGCTTGCGTTCCCTCATGCAGATAAGG
>JBDUAU010000065.1:0-5084 GCA_040004485.1 Saprospiraceae bacterium | reverse complement strand
ACAGGTGCGACTGCAAAATTACCCCGATGGTATCCGAAACTAGGATTAGCGCCTGAAGCAGCTACCCCTTCAATCCGTATTGAATTGAAATAAAGAATATCATTTGGATTGGGACTTGACCCATGGTTTCCCCATATTCCTATAAAGGAGGTGTTGGTAGTTTGACCTGTTCCCAGGGTTATCATGTTGTTAATGATATTCGTATTGACTGCAGCAGTACCACTTCTTATAAATACACCGGAAGCAGTTCCAGGTGTTGTCACAGTTACGGATGTGCTGGAATTTTTAAGATCACAAATCTTATTTCTGGATACCTCCACCGATGTATTTGAAAGCGATATACCGGCTACATTAGTACCCAAAGTAGTGGTATTGGATAACTCCAGATTATTAATCGTATTGAGCGTAATGACAGACCCTGCCGTTCCCCCCTGACCCAAAATACCTACACCACCCAGGAGCCCCGTGGACACGGTGGAATTTGTATTCATTGAAGTGATATTGTTGATTAAGTTATTGCTAATGGTATACGTACCAGCAGAAGTATTTATCCCCCGGAATGAGGCTCCGACAGCACTGGTATTAACTGAAGCATTTCTAATCGTATTTGTATTTATGTTGACCGTTCCTGTGGCTGAATTCAATATACCAGTAAATGTCCCTGTCCCGGAAGCAGTTCCGAATGTCGTTCCAACATTAGAAAGATTAGCTCCAGTAGTTAGGTTTCCCATTCGGAGATTGGGATTAGTTGTGTTGCCGATGATGTTATTTGAAATTGTAAAAGTTCCTAGAGTTCCAGCACTGTTGATCCCGGTAATACCTCCTGAAAGAGTAGCCGTTGTACCCATTGCATCAATAGCGCCAACGGAATTGTTCTGAATATTGATTGTATTGACGGTCGAAGCGAATATTCCGACAACAGCTCCTGCTGTTGTGGTGCAGGCTGTATATATGGATCCGTTACCGGTAGTAGATCCAATCGTGTTTCCTATTGCTGTTCCGATGTCCGCATTACCGGCAGTGACATTGATCCCGCATAGGATACCATTAGTGGTAGCAGCTCCGCTTGAAGTATATAAAGCAAAACCGGCGACTGTGTTGTTCTGAATGGTTGAAACAGTACCCGCGGCTGTAAACGCACAATTAATGGCAATATATCGTGTTGCATTTGCTGTACCACTAGGTGTGTAAGATGCCGGGAATCCGGCAAGTGCGACAGAGTTGCCCACCATATTAGTCGTACCCGTTCCGCCCGCATTGGCGAATCCGATCACGTTACCGGAAATTGTATAGCCTACCCCTGTTCCTACTAAAATTCCATTATGTGTATTTGCTGTCGTAAACAAAAGGGTAGTGCTTTGAAATAGGTGATTGTTGGTGATTGTCCAATTGGAGTTACCAACGGCACCCAGATTAATACCGGTCGATACCAAGGCGGTATTGAAAAAATCGGAAATGTTATTGGCATTGATGGTATTTCCACTATTATCGATCACAGCGCTTGTACCTAAGGAAAAAATGCCGTTGATTGGAAAGTTAACACCAGCAGCGTTGATGGTACAATTGTTTATGCTGTTATTGTCATTACCTGTTGTCGTACCGGTACTAAAAAATACTACTCCATTGGATGCCGTGCTGGCTGAACCTTGGATCGTGCAATTGGTAATCACATTATTAGAGGCATCACCAATATAGCGGATGGTATTGGATGCACCTGTCGCGGTATTGATTATGGTCAATGAGTTACCACCTGAATTCAAGCCATTCACAGTGACATTATCCGCACCATTCAGATCAATAAGTACGCCGGTAATAGACCCGGTAATAGTTTTTGCCACACCTCCACTCGGTGAAATAACAATAGAAGTATAGCTGGCCGATCCGGTTCCACTGGCATTCAAAACCGCAGAAAGGGTCTCGGTGGTATTTCCTGCGATACTGACAGTAACGGCACCGGTGTGCGTACCTGCATTGATGGCATCAAAAGCATCTTTCAATGTAGGATAGGAACCTGCTCCTGGGTTAACAAGAACATTTTGAGCATTCAAATTGCCTGTTGATATCAAAAGGCATAGTATTGGGAAAATGAAAAATGAATTCCGGAAGAAGGACCAGGAGTGCGTAGTCGTTGGTTTCATAATAGATTATAAAGGGCGTTATAAAATGAAATATGTAGAAATCCAGATTGGCCGTATGCCGATCAGAAATTCTGGAAAGCGATCCGAATTAACAGGGATATATAATCTGATATATATGCATGCTTACAGTTAGATTTAATCGTATTCGAGGGATCAATCTTGTAAACAAACCGGGAAGACACCGCATAGACGTGGCTGGTATTCTAACACCACAAGTTGGTCATTCTTCAGGTTTGTGCAATATTAAACAAAAACCTAATATACAAAATATTGCTCAGTTACATAGCTTTTTTCTGGTGACAAGCAATGAGCTACGGTCTTACTTCAACCTGATATTACTTGAGGAAGGTCGGTGGAGAAAACACCAACCGACGGCAAGCAAAATACAAGGCCCTTCTTTTTAGAGAAAGGCCTTGTATAATTTTATGATTTCAATGCTTAATTATTTCCGCATAATCACGACGATCTTCGTATACTTAGCACCGTCTGCCCTTACTTCCATCAGGTAACTTCCTTGTGGAATCATGGACACATCGATTTTCTGAGAATTATATCCTTTCTGCGCGTTGAATTTATCTGCAATTAAATCCTGTCCGAGGAAATTAATCAATCGATAATTGATCAATTGATCTGCATGCGAATTAAAACTGAGATTTACACTTTCCTTCGCTGGATTTGGCCATAGACTCACACTTGACAGTTTCGGCGCAATGTCACTGTCCAATTCAGGTTTTACTCCGGGATCATTGATCGTCTGCGGATCGATTGTCTGAGGATCACCTGCATAAGGATTGATCGCTATATCAAGACACTGGAATGCTGTCGAACAAGTAGTCGTACATCCATAACCATCTGTGATCGTCAGGATGATCGTCAGTTCTGTCCAGCCCACATATATCGTGATCTGATCTGTGCCCTGACCTGACTGAATAAATCCTTGTCCCAGCACTTCCCAATTGTAGGTAAGACCTCCAAGTCCTCCTGTGACATTACTTGATATCACCACACCATGCGAATTACATTCTACAAGTTGTGGAACGATGATGTCACATTCAAGCTGCGTATCCGGTATCCAGGTGATATGTTGACTTTCAACTGTAACATTTCCACAAGCATCTGTCCCTGTCCATGTACGTGTAACAATAAATACCCCAGCTCCGTTGCCAGGCAACATAGTCTGACTGTACACAATCGAAACAGGCTGTGCAGGATCAGGAGAACTCACAAAAGGAACAGCAGGTAATTGTGCACAGATGATCGTGGCATCTTTTGGTACACCGATCAACACCGGCGGGATATCGTCCATTATATATACATCAAACGAAATGGAAGATGAATTACCACAAATATCCGTAGCCGTCCATGTATACACCCTGTGTTCAAAATAACCTTCAGCGGCACAGTTTTCTGAATACATAACATCCAAAGTAAATTGTGGTATCACCTGCAGATCACATTCATCCGTCACATACACACTGCCATCATCAAGATCATTGAGTTGATCAATGATATCGGTTTCAGAAAGATTAACGAAACTCTTACCAGGTGCATTCAGATATTTCAAAATGATCGACCAGGTCGGTATTTGTATTTCAGGAGGTGTCTTATCACCTACAATGATGATTTGCCTGACTGTGGATACATTACCGCAAGCATCTGTCGCTGTCCATGTACGTTCGATCACTTTTCCGTCTCGACACTGTGAGTCCAATTGTTTTTCTGTCATCGTCACCGGAACATTTTTTCCGGCACAAGGATCGAAGGCAGTCACATCAGGGATAGACAGGTCATCACAAAGTTCCGGCACGACCCCACTGATGATTGGCCCGCTTCCATCTCCGACATGTACAACCTGGGTAGCAATGGTGACATTACCACATGGATCAGTCGCTGTAATGGTGCGCGTGATATCGTATTCAAATTCACAAGGACCAGGTCTGGTGCTTTGTGTTATGTTAATCGTTACCGCACCGCAATTATCACTAGCATTTATTGAAGGAAGTGCATCCTTGCATCCTATGGTCACTTCAGGTTTGAAATTGATCAGAACAGGACTTGTATGATCTACAACAAAAGCCGGAACTGTGAGCATACTCACATTTCCGCATATATCTGTTGCTGTCCATTCAAGAGATAATGTAGCCACGATTCCATTTGTGCAACCATGTGATTCCAATACCTTTTCATGGAAAGTAACAGTGACACCTGTACATCCATCTGTTACCTCTACATCATTCACGCCATATGGTGTATAATCTCCGGCCTGGCCTGCACAATCGATCAGCAATACTTCTCCCGGAGGAAGATTCAGCAACTTAGGATTGACAAATTTCATCACAGGACCGACATGATCATTCGGAATCAGGATAGAGGTATCCCGTGAAAAGTTTCCGCAGTTATCATAAGCTTCATACGTCCTTCTGTATGCAATTCCATTACCACATGGATTTTGAATTTTGATATCCCAATATCTTAGGAAAGCTTCACCACAATCGTCTGTAGCTTCTACAAACTTAAAGGCCAGGTCATCTACACAAGCTGTATCCGGAACACCTGTGATCACCGGTGCTTCTGTATCCACAAGCTGTGCTATGATTGTCAGGTTCGTTTCATTACCACATACATCAACTGCATACCAATGGTACGTCTGTTGTTCACGATATCCTGCCCTCTTACAATTAACTGAATGAATTGTATTCTTTTCAAACTTAATGGTCACCGCGCTACCACATGATGGAGGGCTGTATACCGATTCTGCATTGAGATCATCATACCATTGAGGGATACCTCCTTCACTGCAGGTGTATTTGATGATGGTGCCATCACCTGCACCTGCCAGTTCAGGTTGCAGTATCTGCAGTACTGGTGGCTTCACATCTATCAAATGAATGTATTGTGTCTCCGTAGATTTATTTCCACATTGATCCGTCGCAATCCATGATCTGG
>JBDUAU010000035.1:0-17264 GCA_040004485.1 Saprospiraceae bacterium | reverse complement strand
CTCTTCAGAAAGCTTTAATTCTACATCACCCCTGCCCGCAAGTATTTTTACATAGATCTCACGGGGGTTCGGATGATTACTGATGATGTCATACATCTCAGGTTGCGTAAATTCAGGATCATCACCTTCATTGTGCCCATGCCGCCTGTAACATACCATATCAATGAAGACATCACTATTGAATTTCATCCGATATTCAGTGGCCAGTCGTGTAGCAAAGACAACAGCTTCGGGGTCATCACCGTTGACATGAAAAACCGGTGCCTGTACGAGTCCTGCAGCAGCTGTACAATAGGTTGAAGAACGTGCATCATCAAAATCCGTAGTGAATCCAATCTGATTGTTGATGACAAAGTGAATTGTACCACCTGTATAATAACCTTCAAGCTGGGACATCTGTACTGTCTCATAGACGACTCCTTGCCCGGCAGCAGCGGCATCGCCATGAATGAGTATAGGTATGATCTTATTGTAATCCGATTTGTAAAGCAGATCAGCTTTTGCACGAGAGAAGCCTTCCACTACAGGATCTACGGATTCCAGATGTGAGGGATTCGGAACTAGTTTAAGATGATGTATTTTTCCATCCTGGCCAGTGACCTGTGACGAAAAACCGAGATGATATTTGACATCACCATCACCGAAACTTTGCTCCGGCATCATATTACCTTCAAATTCATTGAAGATCTGTTCGTATGTTTTTCCAAGAATATTGGCTAGTACATTTAGGCGTCCACGGTGTGACATACCGAATATAAATTCTTCGGCACCCATTGAAGCTCCAAGCTGGATAATAGCATCTAATGCAGGGATCGTGCTCTCCCCGCCTTCAAGTGAAAATCTTTTTTGGCCTACATATTTTGTATTGAGAAATTTTTCAAAGACAACGGCACCATTTAGTTTCTCAAGGATACGTTTTTTGGTTTCAAGAGAAAGTCCATAATCATCATTTTCTTCTTTGATCTTTCGTTTTTCAATGCGATCACTAAGCCACATCCGTTTTGCCATATTTTCGATATGCGCATATTCAAAACCAATGTTTCCGCAAAATATAAGTCTGAGGTGATGCAGGATATCTTCCAGCTTTGCATCCCCTAATCCGATTTCGATTCCGGCTTTGAAAATTCTGATTAAATCTTCGTCGGTTAAATTATAATCAGCAAGATCCAGGTGAGGTTTGCGGTCTCTTCGTTGACGGATTGGATTAGTCGTGGATAACAGATGTCCCCTATTGCGAAATCCATTAATGATGGACATGACACCAAATTCCTTTGAGGCATCACTCAACGTTCCAGTGGAAGTGGCAGCGAGTGTATCTGCCTGACCGTTTTCATTTTGGCCAAATTCGAATCCTTCAAAAAAAACACGCCACCCTTGATCTACGCTATCAGGGTCTTTTTGAAAAGATTTATACAGAGAATCAATATATTGAGGATGGGCATTGAATACGTGACTATAATCTTTCATAGGGACTTACAGGGAATTGCGAAAAGCAAAATTAGGTAGATTTAAGAAGTGATTAAGAACAATAGTAATGCCTAAGGGTTGTCTTGTTTCAGGAAAAATGCCTGAAGGATTAAATCCGGTTTCGAAGATTGTCTAATGAGTGCACCAGCAATAGCGAAGAATTTATATTCATTTCATTATTAAAAACCATCTATTCATGAAAAAAACTAGACTTTGGCTTTTTTTCGTCCTTATGACTTGTGGAGGCTGGGTTCAGGCCCAGTTTACGGCATCAGGGACAATTACAGATGCAGAGAGTAATCCATTGGTAGGCGTAACCGTTTCCATACGGGGTACTGCAATTGGTACTGTCTCCGATATTGATGGCAAATACGAACTAAATGTTCCGACTTCATCTGCCACACTTGAATTTTCCTATCTCGGATATTCCAGCGCTACCTATGCGGTGACCTCCGGTGAAAATCACATTAATGTTTCACTTAGTGAAGACGTGACCCGAATGGAAGAAGTCGTCGTCACTGGACTTGCGTCGAGCGTAAAACGGACAAACCTCGCTAATTCAGTTGCCTCGGTCCCTGCGTCAGAAATATCTGGCATTACTGTTCCGACAACAACTGAAGCTGCATTGTATGGCAAGTTCACTGGTGTAAATATTAGCTCAAATTCAGGAGCACCTGGTGGGGGAATGTCCTTCAAACTAAGAGGAACTACGTCCATCAATGGATCATCACAGCCTCTGTTTATCATTGATGGAATCTACCTTGATAATTCGTCTATAAAACCAGGATTGAATGCAGTGTCAAAAGCACAGGCCGGTGGTGCGACTACCAATCAGGATAATCCCTCCAATCGTCTTGCGGATATTGATCCCAATGACATTGAGAAAATTGAAATACTTAAAGGGGCATCAGCAGCAGCTATTTATGGCTCCCGGGCTTCAGGAGGTGTTGTCATTATTACAACTAAACGAGGCCAGTCCGGTAAGACAACGGTCAGACTTTCGCAGTCTGTAGGTGTTGCATCTATCCTCAATCCACAAGGAGTACGTGAATGGACAGAAGAAAGAGTCCTTGGTTCAAATTTTGCTTCAAAAATTGATCTTTACAGGCAGTCCGTAACGAATGGTCAGATCCATAATTATGAAGATGAGCTTTTTGGTAATAATGGAAAGCTCTATAATTCCAGGATTACCGTCAGTGGTGGGAATGACCAAACTCAGTTTTATGTCGGAGGTACATATAAAGATGAAGAAGGTATCGTAAGAAATACCGGTATTCAAAAAGAATCAGGTCGTGTCAATCTCAATCACAAATTTAATGATTGGCTTGATGCATCCATTTCAACTAATTACATCCATTCTTCAGCAGACAGAGGATTCTTCAATAATGATAACACAGGGACTACCATGGGTGTCGCCCTGACCTCCACGCCCTCTTTCGCACAGATTCTTCCTGATGCAAATGGTAACTTCCCCAAAAATGATTTTGCTGCTTCCAATTTTCTTGAAACAGCAGCAAAAATTACCAACAATGAAGAGGTGAATCGATTTATTGGTGGTGGTTCTTTAACAGCGAGGATTTTGTCGGGCCAACATCATAATCTTAAATTAATACTGAATGGTGGTGCTGATTACTACAATCTGAATACAACAGCTATATTTCCAAATAGTCTTCAGTTTGAGCGTGATGGCAATGGACTTAATGGCGTTTCATTACAAGGATCGACAAAAAATTTAATCACAAATATGTCGGCTTTCCTTGTCTTCTCTCATTATGCACTGAATGGTATTTCATCGGTGACACAGTTTGGCGTTTCACAGGGGGATTTTAACAGAAATACAATTCTGGGTACCGCATCCAATCTTGTTGGATCGCAAACAAACCTTGATCAGTCAGGCACAAGAGACCTCGATCAGGACCGTCTGTTGCAACACGACAGAGGATTCTTTGGACAGGAAGAACTGAACTACAAAGATAAGGTCATTGCCACTGTAGGTCTGCGGGGAGATAAATCTTCCAACAATGGCGATGTGAATAAATTCTACTATTATCCAAAAGCATCAATTGCACTTAATCTCCATGAGTTTTTTGATTTTGGAAGTGATAACCTTAATCAGGTAAAACTTAGAGCTGCTTACGGACAGTCAGGGAACTTTGCCAAGTTTGGATCCAAGTTTACAACCTTCACAAGCGGTATCATCGATGGTAAACCCGGCATTGAAATCGATGCGCTTTTAGGAAATGCCAATGTAGCTCCTGAAAGACAAGAAGAACTTGAGTTTGGAGCAGATATTGGATTATTAAAAAACCGATTACTTTTTGATATCACCTATTATATAAAGACAGTATCAGATTTGTTACTTGAGGCGAACGTTCCATGGTCTTCAGGTTTCATTACAAGAGTAACGAATGCAGCAGAACTTCAAAACAAAGGCGTAGAGCTTGGTTTAAATTATGAAGTGATACGTACATCTGATCTGCATTGGAACACCCGTGTTGGATGGTGGAAGAATAAAGCTGAAGTCACTAAATTATTAGTTCCGTCTTATACAACAGGTGGATTTGCAGACTTTTTAGGACAGTTTAGAATTAAAGAAGGACATAGCCCAACAGAAATCATCGGCGTAGGAGCTAATCCGGATGCAGATGGGTATGTGGTATATGGTGATGCAGAGCCTGACTTCCAGATGTCATGGTTTAATACGATTACCTGGAAGAATTTTGATCTTGCATTTTTATGGCATTGGAAGAAAGGCGGACAGGCAATCAATTTGTCAACACTTCTTTTCGATCTTGGCGGTACTACACATGATTATGATAAGATAGATCTGGATCCTGCCCATGTTCTGGGAAATGGTCCTTATCGTGTTTCACAAATCGGTGTGAATAGTGATGTCATGATTGAGGATGCTTCATATATTCGTCTTCGTGAGGTTGGACTTTACTATACACTTCCTGAGTCATTTCTGAAAGATGTCAAGCTGAAAGTTGGATTCTCCGGAACAAACCTGATCAACATCTTTAAGTACAACAGCTATGATCCTGAAGTTTCGAATTTTGGATCGGATGGACTTTCTTCACAGGTTGAGGTAAATCCATTCCCATCATCGAAGCGCTTTGATTTCCACATCGTGGCCGAATTTTAATCCAATGTCAAACTATAAATACGAAATCATGAATAAGTATATATTTTCTATAAGATCTTTTTATCTCACGATTACTGCAATCATCCTGCTTGGATTTTCTGCTTGTAAAATCGATGAAATACTCGATCCCAACGGACCAAGTCTTGAAGCTATTGTAAACAATGCTTCCCGAAGTGATCTTCAATTGGTCGTAACCGGAACAGAGTCTCTGTTGGGAAAACAAATTAATTTTTACTATTTCACCACCGGAATTATCGGCCGTGATTTGTATCTCTTTACTTCTGCGGATCCACGCTACACCGGTGAAATCCTGGGTCGTGCGGAATCTGTATTGGATAATGCCGGATTCTATGGAACAAGGCCTTATTCAGGCAGATATATTACTATACGCAACACGAATATTCTTTTGGAGGCGGTGGCCAATAATGCAACAAAGTTGAGTCTTACGACAGAAGAGGTCAATGCGTATAATGGATTTGCACATGCGATTCAGGCCTATGAATTGCATCTGGCGCTCAATATGCAATACCAAAATGGAATCAGGGTAGATGTAGCTGATCCGGATCACCTTGGGCCATTTCTGACTTATGATGCATCGCTTACAGCCATTCAAAGTTTGCTTGAAACAGCCGCAGCCGAATTAGGTGCTGCGGGGACCAGTTTTCCATTTACATTATCAAGTGGGTTTTCTGGTTTTAATACCCCCTCTTCATTCAGACAATTTGTAAAAGGATTGCAAGCCAGAATTGCGATTTATCAGGGAGATAAGAATGCAGCTCAGGGGTTTTTGAATGAGTCATTTATCGATGTTGCAGGAGATTTGTATGCAGGGCCGTTCAGACATTATTCTTCAGCAAGTGGTGAATTGATTAATGAAGTTTACAGGACAGCGAATCAATCCGAAGCATTGGTTGCCCAACCATCGTATGTAGCAGATATTGAACCAGGTGATGACCGTATTTCAAAAGTAGCTTCTCGGGATACGATCGCTCTTGATGGGCTGACCAGTACATATGATGTGGTCGTATATCCGACATTATCTTCTCCCATCTGGTTTATGCGCAATGAAGAGCTTATTCTTATTCGTGCAGAAGCAAGAATCGGTACAAATAATGCCGGTGCAGTTGACGATCTAAATGCCATAAGGAATGCACATGGATTACCCGATTACAGTGGTGCCACTGATGATGCCTCACTTACGGATGAGATGTTGAAACAACGCAGATATTCCCTTTATGCTGAAGGTCATCGATGGGTTGATATGAGAAGGTATGGCCGATTGAATCAATTACCTATTGACAGAGTTGGTGATGATGTGTGGCAAGAGTTGCCAAGACCTGTGACAGAGGTTCAATAATCTTAAATTAAATAGAGAAGGCTTCCAAAAAGAGTTATCCGTAGTTTCAAACTACGGATAACTCTTTTTGGAAGCTTTCTCATTTAAAGTTTTTTATCCATGGCCGCTAGTTTCTTTTGCATGTCCATCACCGTTTCCTGCAGCCAATCTGCTTTTTGCTGACGAGCATCTGAATAGACAATGTGCGCATGATAACGCCATATCTCCTGGATATCTGAATAAGAAATTGTGTATGGTGGATAGGATTCATTGTCGGAAACAGCGGTAAGGCATTTCTGGTCCTTATGATTCCGGACTCTTTTGTACACGATACCATCACGCTGGGTGATGATGATATAGGTTTTGTCATCTTTCAGATCAGAAAGAGATTCAACATACTTTGATACGACCAGAGAACCTGAAGGCATAGGTAACATTGAATCGCCGTGGATCTCAAAAGCACGATAACTACCTGAAGGAAGATTAGGGATGTACATTTTGGGAAGCTCGCCGATATATTCAGGATCCTGAAAACTATCGAGGTATCCGGCTTCTGCTTTTGAATATACAAGCTCTATATTCTGACGCTGGTCCTGATCCATTGTGATAGCCAGAACACGCATATGATCATTCCTTGCTATCTCATGGGCATCATGATCTATTCTCTGATTCAGTAACCTGTCAATGGATTGATTGAAGTAAGTAGAGATGCGCTGTAGCATCCCGATGTTTGGCTCAACTTTTCCAAGTTCGTATCCGCTCCAGGTAGTGCGGGGAATTTCCAGGCGGTCTGCGATTTCCTGTTGGGAGTGGCCGGATTTGCGTCTGAGGTATTGGAGATTTTGTGAAAGCATCATCTTGAAAAGCTTTAGTAAAGACGCGATAAATCTCGTCTCTACAGCAAAAGTAGTGAAATTCGTCAATAAATGACGAAAAACAAGACAAAAATCAATAATAATAGCAAAACGGACATCTCTCTGGCTGGCTTTTAACCTTTTACAAGATGTTTTCTGCGGGATGCCAGAAGTGTTTTTTAAAATCAAGTACCGTATCATTTTTGACCTTGACACCTTCCATTTCAAGAGCCCGTTGCATGTATTTTGGATCCGGGAAATGAAGGCGGCCGCTTAAATGACCCAGTCGATTGACTACGCGATGGGCCGGAATAGGGCCGTCCATAACGCTTGATTGTCGTAGAGCCCATCCTACCATTCTTGCAGATCCCAGGGCCAGGAAGTCAGCTATTGCACCATACGTGCTTATTCTTCCTTTGGGAATCGATCTGACAACCTCGTAGACATCTTCAACATAGTGCGCTTTGGCTTTTGCAGTCATCTTATAAAAATAGAAAAAGTGGCGAAGGAGTAAGTATACTTCACTCTGGTAGACTTTTCTATTGAGGATGCTCACAATCAATTATATTGTTGCATCTATAATCAACACTTTACGATATGAAAGGGCCCGCTATTTTTCTTGCGCAATTTATACGCGATGAAGCTCCGTTCAACAGTCTTGATGGAATATGTGCATGGGCAGCAGGACATGGGTATAAAGGCATACAAATGCCAACACTTGATCCACGGCTTATTGATCTGAAAAAAGCTGCTGAAAGTAAAACGTATTGTGATGAGCTCAGTGGTAAAATAAAATCTCATGGTCTAGAGATATCAGAACTCTCGACACATCTTCAGGGACAACTGGTCGCGGTACATCCTGCATACGATGTTTTGTTTGACAATTTTGCTCCTTCAGAGGTAAAGGGAAAACCTAAGGCCAGAACGGTATGGGCAATTGATCAACTAAAACTTGCAGCTCGTGCAAGTGCTAATCTTGGCCTTAAGGCACATGTTACTTTTTCAGGCGCTTTGGCGTGGCCTTATGTTTATCCCTGGCCTCAACGACCTAATGGTTTGATTGAAGAAGCTTTTACTGAATTGTCAAACCGATGGATGCCCATCTTACAAACTTTTGAAAAGCATGATGTAGATCTTTGTTTTGAATTGCACCCTGGAGAAGATCTGCATGATGGAGCGAGCTTTGATCGTTTTCTTGATCAGTGTGATGAGCATCCCAGATTGTGTCTGAACTATGATCCGAGTCATTTTGTCATTCAGCAAATGGATTATCTGCAGTTTATTGATTTGTATGAAGATCGGATCCGGATGTTTCATGTCAAGGATGCGGAGTTCAATCCGGATGGAACGAATGGAGTATATGGAGGTTATCAGGATTGGATTGACCGTGCGGGACGGTTCCGTAGTCCGGGTGATGGAGAGATTGATTTTGGAGCCATTTTCAGTAAGCTTACGCAATATGAATATGAAGGATGGGCGGTGCTCGAATGGGAATGTTGTATCAAGGATAGTGAACAAGGTGCAGCCGAAGGCTCAGTCTTCATTAAAAATCATATGATCAATGTTACTCAGCGAGCATTTGATGATTTTGCAGGCGGTGCAAGTGATCAAAAATCAAACAGAAAAATTCTTGGCCTTGATCTCTAGGTATGGACAATTGGCAATAAAATAAATAGAGGACGCGGATCAGTTAAGAAAAAATGAGATTTATTAAGATAGATAACGAATAACGAAATGAAAATTTACGCTAAATATTGTTTATTCATTCTGTTTATTTCTATACAATGTTCATTCGTCAATGGACAGGATGTCAAATGGAATGAACTGATAGAAAGATGGAGAACAGAATATCATGTACCAGGCATGTCGGTTGGGATTATTAAGGATGGAAAAGTCATTTTATCCAGTGGATATGGTGTATTGGAAGAGGGAAAGAAAACTAAGGTGGATGAAAATACACTATTTTCAATTGCATCGAATACAAAGGCCTTTATCACTGCTTCGATTGGAAAACTGGTGGATGAAGGTAAGATGAAATGGGATGATAAGGTGAGAACATATCTTCCATATTTCGAATTGTATGATCCGTGTGTATCAGAAATGATGACAGTGCGTGATCTTCTATGTCATCGGTCTGGACTAGGGACATTCAGTGGTGATGTGATATGGTATCGCAGTGAATATAGTGCTGAAGAAGTCGTTCGGCGCGTTGCAGCACTGCCGCAGGATTTTGAATTCCGCAGTGGCTTTGGATATTCAAATGTGATGTTTCTTGCAGCGGGTGAAGTGATACGAAAAGTAACGGGACAAAAATGGGATGCGTATGTGAAAGAAAATTTTATCCTGCCACTGCTCATGAACAGAACCATCACCTCAACAAATGATATCTCTTCGACTTCTAATGTAGCGACACCGCATCGACCTGAAGGTGATCATGAAGTACCTATCGATTGGGTCAATTGGGATAACATGGGTGCTGCAGGTGGTATTATTTCTTCTTCTGATGATATGCTGAAATGGATCGCTTTGCAATTGAATCATGGAGTAGAAGGAACAGATACGTTTTTCTCTGCAACCTCACAAACCACAATGTGGACACCTCACAATAATTTCATGGTGAGTGCTAAGGCTCATGAAATATTCGGCCGGAATTTCAACGGCTATGGTTTGGGATGGGGTCTTGGCGAATATCAGGGACGATTTGTTGTGTCGCATACAGGTGGATACGATGGTATGTATTCAAGTGTAATGATTTTTCCAAATGAACATATTGGCATTGTTGTGTTGACGAATGCCATGCACAGTATAGGTCCGATGTTAAGCTATGAGATCATTGATAAATTATTAGGTCTTCCTCAGGGTGATTGGGAAGAACGGGGGTTGAAACAAGATAAAGCCGGCTGGAAAAACAAAGCAGACCGAATAGATAAACGAATGGCCGCACATCAAACAGGTACAATACCAACGATGAGCTCAGAGGAAATATCAGGTTTATACAGAGATCCGATGTATGGTGATATCCGCATCGAACAAGAAGGCGGACAATTGATGATAGACTTTACAGCTTCACCAGGGTTAAAAGCAAAGCTTACACACTGGCATCATGATGTCTATCAGATAGAGTGGTTGAAACCACAGGCCTGGTTTAGTTTCGGGACAGTTCAAATACTTCAGGATAATAATGGCCATCCTGATAAACTTTTATTTGATGTCCCTAATGATGATATTTTCTTTGAAGAGATCAAAGCAGTACGAGTCAGCCCATGACATCAGAACCAATAGGATTTATTTATGCATTAATGCAGGATATCAAAGGTGATGTTTATCATGACCCTATGACCCTTGGTATTTATGCTACTGATGCAAGTATCTATCAGATCACGCCTGTAGCTGTCGTATGCCCCAAAGATGAAGAGGATGTAAGGACTTGTCTTAAAATAGCGAATCAATATCATGTACCTATTTTAGCCCGGGGTGGAGGAACCAGTCTGGCCGGTCAGACCGTAGCTGAAGCTATTGTCATTGATTTTTCGAAGTACATGAATAAAATTCTTTTATTCGAAAACAATGTTGTCACTGTTCAGCCTGGTGTGATACGATCGCAACTGAATAAATTTCTAAAACCACATGGACTTGAATTTGCACCTGATCCTGCTACAGGGACAAGAGCTACAATAGGTGGAATGGTGGCAAACAATTCATCAGGAACAAAAAGTATTATCTATGGTAAGACAGGTGATCATGTCGTTGAATTGAAAGTCATGATGGTGGATGGTAAAGTCATTCTCACAAAAGCTCTTTCAACTGAAGAATTGCAAAAAAAATTGGAAAGTAAGGACAGTGATCGAATCTATTATCAAAAGATGATGGATATCGTACTGCCATTAACCAGTGAAGTAAGGGATCGGTATCCAAAAACGATGCGAAGAGTTGGGGGATATGCGTTCGATGATTTTATCTCCTCTGGATTTGGCGACCTCAACCGGATTATTATCGGTAGCGAAGGCACATTAGGAATTATTCTTGAAGCGAAACTAAATGTTGTCAGGCTTCCAAAATTCAAGGGACTCAGTGTTGTTCAGTTTGATCACGCGCAGGATGCCATCAAAGCGACAATTACGATGGTGAAATACAAACCATCTGCCGTTGAGATCCTGAGTAGATTGTTGATTGGGTATAGCAGGAAGAATATTGAAACTGCTCCTATGTGTGGATTTTTGAAAGGAGATCCGGACTCAATTCAGATCATTGAATTTTATGGAGATGATCCTGAAGAAATAAAAAACAGAGCGGAGTCCATGCATACTGAATTGCGTTCGCTTGGATTCGGATATGCGCATGATTATTATCCTGAAGGAAAAACATTTTATGATGTATGGGGGATCAGAGAGCGTGGATTGGGATTATTGCTTGGAGAACCTACGGATAAGAAAGGCGTACCTGTCATTGAAGATGCAGCCATTCCTCTTGAACATCTTGATGCTTTTATCGCCAAGGTGGTTGTGATATGTGAATCCAAGGGAGTGGGTGTAGATTATTATGCACATGCAAGTGTCGGCGTGATTCACATCAAACCCATCTTAGATCTAAGGTTGCAGGGAGATATTGATCTTTTCAAAAATATAGCAGACGAAGTATTTCAACTTGTACTTTTTTATAAAGGATCCTGGAGTAGTGAACATGGAGATGGTCTTGTAAGGAGTAGTTACCTACGTGCGTTTTATGGCGATGCTATTTATGAAGGATTTAGAAAAACAAAAAATTTATTTGATCCTGATCATCTTCTCAATCCGGAGAAGATCGTTGATGCTCCTCCGATAGATAGTCATCTTCGCTATGGAGCGTTGTATCATGATTGGCCATTTGAGTCTGTGTATAAGTACCGCGAACAGCATGATTTTCATACAGCGGTTCACCAATGTTCCGGTCTTGGTGCCTGCCGGAAAATATCCGGTGGGACAATGTGTCCGAGTTTTATGGTGACACTTGATGAGCGTGATTCTACCCGAGGGCGTGCGAATGCCTTGCGACTCGCGATGTCCGGTCAATTGGAAGATGGGCTCGCCAATAAGGATCTGCCTGAAATCCTTGATCTGTGTCTTTCATGTAAAGCATGTAAGGCTGAATGTCCCAGCAGTGTAGATATGGCCCGATTGAAAGGGGAAGTGATGCAATATCAATTTGATCATCTGGGCGTTTCATTAAAAGATAAGATGATCGGAAGGAGTGCTGATCTGGCCCGAAGATTTGCCGGCAAAAAAGCAGGTGTTGTCAATGTGCTTCAAAACATGGTGGGTATCCGTCATCTGGTGATGAAGTCGATAGGTATGGATGCAAGGCGAAGATTGCCAACATATGCATCTAAACTTTGGACCAAGTCTCATAGTGAGCAACATGCACAAACCATAGGCGGCGATCCTGATGTCATCCTTCTGACGGATACATACACGCAATGTCATCAGCCGGAATCCGGTATTGCAGCAGTGCGATTGCTTGAAGCATTGGGACAGAATGTGATGTTGCTTGATGCGGGATGTTGTCAACGACCGCGCATCTCTCATGGATTTTTGAAAGAAGCTGCACAGAAAGTAAAACCGGCAATTGAAAAAATCAGGCCTTGGTTGAATAAAAATATTCCCATTGCAGTATTAGAGCCGGGTTGTGCATCAGCCTGGACAGATGACATCCCCGATCTTATCGAAGATGATGTAACAGCGACCTCATTGAAAAAAATCATGACATTCGAACAGTTGCTTTTAACGGTTTTGAAAAAAACAACAAATGGATCTGACTTGATCAAACCTAAATCGACTCATGTACTTGTCCACGGACATTGTCATCAGAAATCAATTTACGGGATGGATGCTGTGAAAGAAATTTTTTCCATGTGGCCTTCAACGTTATATGAAGAAATTGATAGCGGTTGTTGCGGTATGGCTGGTTCGTTTGGATATGAATCGAAGCATTATGATATTTCCAAAAAAATGGCGGAGCGGGTACTCATTCCTTCGATAAAAGCAAAGCCTGATGCGATGGTGATTGCTAATGGATTTAGCTGCAGACATCAGATAGCAGATTTTGCTGACAGGAAGGCAGTGCATATCGCAGAAGCTTTTGAAATATGTGCAATTGGCCCCCTAACCCCCTAAATGAGTTTGCCCCCTAACCCCCTAAATGGGGGAACAAAGAGAACTTGTATTAATAGAATGAAAAAAATTCTGCATTCATGAACTCTCCTGCGAGATATCCTCCTACAGCAAATCGATTTCGATCGCTTCTCAATGCAAGCAAGTTTATTAAAAATCCATTTCCGATACTTGATCGGGCAGTTTCAAAATTGGGAACGACGTATGGTTTTTATATGGGAGGAGTTGAAAAGGCGGTTCTCACGATTGATCCAAAAGTTGCACGTTATGTACTACAGAAGCATCACCGCGCTTATGAAAAATCTAAAATTGTCACGGAGATCCTGGCGAAGTTTTTAGGAAAAGGCTTGCTCACAAATACCGGTGATCAATGGCTCCGACAGCGGAGATTGATTCAACCAGGATTTCATCGCAAGCGAATTGAGTCTCTTCAGACGTTGATGAAAACTGAAATTGATGCCGGAATGATCAATTGGACCGTCAAATCAGCAGGCGGAGTGATGATTGATGCGTATAAGGAAATGAATCAACTCACCTTTCGGATTATAGCGAAAGCATTGTTCAGTGATTCAATTAAGGAAGATGAGCTTACCCAATTAAGTGAATTGATAAGTACAATACAGGCTTACATCATCAGGGAAGTAAGACAGCCACACAAACGGTGGTGGTTTAAGCTCAGTGGCATCACTGCCAAACATGTAGCGCTTGCAAAAGGAACGAATGAATTGATCAGAGATATTATAAAAAAACGTCGTATGGAGTCGGTGATGCCTGATGATCTGCTGACGATGCTTTTGGAATCGAAATATGAGGACAACGGATTGGGAATGGAAGAAGATCAGTTAATTGATGAATGTCTGATCCTGTTTGTAGCCGGTCACGAGACTTCTGCAAATGCATTGTCGTGGATGATTTATTTATTGGGCTCTCATCCTGATGAATATACCAAACTTCAAAACGCACATGGTGAACTTCAAACTACACTGGTGCGGAATGTGATTGAAGAAACGATGAGATTATATCCACCTGCTTGGGTGATAGACAGAATTTCTTTGGAGGATGATAAAGTATTGGATTTTCATTTGCCGAAAGGAACATTGTGGGTGATCTATATCAGAGGTATACATCGTAATGCTCAATATTGGGATCATCCGAATGAATTTATTCCTGATCGATGGAATGATCCCAATCTCGACAAGGAAGCATACATGGCATTTGGTGCCGGGCCACGGTTATGCATTGGCGAGCATTTCGCGATGCTGGAAATGCAGCTTATTCTGACCACGATCGTAAATACCTGGAACATTAAATTAATTTCGAAGGATGTTGTAGAGAAGCCGATGGTGACGCTGAGGCCTGGGTCGGAAATATACATTTCAATTTCGAGGAGATAATAAACTCAGAAAGTTAGAAGTAGGTTGACCGATTTTTAATTTCGCTTATATACTGCTGCCGTTTCACTTCGACTCCCTCAGTGACCGGTCGAATTTTTCAAAAATGATTTCGGCTTCGCTCAATCAGAGTATCATCTTAAAAAATACACAATTAATAAAGTTCCTCATTGAGCGAAGTCGAAATGATTCAAGGAAGACACTGTCGGTCGCTGAGCGAAGCGAAACGACGAATACAAGGCAAGGCCTTGAATCCGCCAGAACGTCGCTCAACCGACACTCAACCCCCAAGTTTTTTTAATTAGAAACGTTTTTTATTAGATGACCAATGATTTTATGTGCATGCTCACGCGCATTTTCAATCGTAAATTTATTTGTGCGCATACCACCACATACCACACCTGCTACATACAAGCCCGGAACTGCGGATTCGTGGGTGACATCGTCATAGATTAATTCTGATTCAGCATCATCAGTGAATGTGATACCGATTTTTTGTAAGAATATGAAATCAGGTTGATAGCCGGTCATGGCAAGGACAAAATTGTTTTCCAGTGAAACATGGCCATCTGGTGTGTTGATTTCAATTGTATCTTCTTTGATTTTGGTGACTTCGCTATTGAAGTAAGCTTTAATAGAACCTTCTTTAATCCTGTTTTCGATATTTGGTTTGATCCAGTATTTGACGCGTTCACTTATTTCTCCCGATCGAATGATCATCGTGACGTCAGCTCCTCTGTAAAAAAGTTCTAGCGCAACATCACATGCAGAATTGGCTGCGCCGATGATGGCTACTTTTTGTTCTACGTAAGGATGAGGTTCATCGTAATAATGTCGGACTTTTGACAAATTTTCACCTGGTATATTCATGAGCACAGGCAAGCCATAGAATCCGGTAGCTACGATAACTGCTTTTGATGCGTATACATCTTTTGATGTATGGATTTCAAAGTGATCTTTCTTTTTCGAAACATTTTCTACGAGCTCATAGAATCTGGCATTTAATTTCCAGCTTTCAAATACGCGGCGGAAATATTCTAATGATTCTCTTCTTGTGGGCTTCTCGCCATGGCTGACGAAAGGGACTTCACCTATTTCCAATAATTGAGATGTGGAGAAGTAGGTCATGTTCGTGGGGAAATGGAAAAGTGTGTTGACGAGCATGCCTTTGTCAATCATGAGGGTATTAAGGCCGACCTTTTTTGCTTCAAGAGCACACGTCATGCCTATGGGTCCGGCGCCGATGATTATTATATCATACATATCCTAAAGATAAAGTCTAAAGACCTCGCAAAGACTAAATCCTTTTTTCGCATGGAGTTTATGGAGATAAAAAACGCACGGAGTTCACGGGTTTTGTACATCAGGCCGAGGAATAAGTTATTTTTGAACGTTACTAAAGAAATCATCCCTTTATGAGTGAAGAAAACAAACCTTATATCCCTGCGGAAACAATTCTGCCGGAAACTACTGTCAAAGCTTTTATCCTAGGGGCACTGCTCTCGGTCATCCTTGCTGCGGCGAATGCCTACCTGGGACTTTTTGCCGGGATGACGGTATCTGCCTGTATTCCTGCTGCGGTTATTTCGATGGTGGTGCTTAAGATGTTTAGAAACAATAATATTCTTGAGAATAACATCGTACAGACTGCTGCATCTGCCGGTGAGGCATTGGCAGCGGGTGCCATCTTTACATTTCCTGCATTGATTATCCTGGGATACTGGACCAGTTTCAGTTATTGGGAGACCATGTTGATTGCTTTGTGCGGAGGTGTATTGGGTGTGCTCTTTACGATTCCGTTGCGTACAGCTCTTATTGTACAGCAGAACTTAAAGTTTCCGGAAGGTGTAGCGACGGCCGAAGTATTGAAGAGCGGTGAAGAAGCTGGCAAATCTATACGCTATCTCGTGACCGGTGCTCTTTTGGGTGCAATATTAAAATTTGCGGAGGCCGGATTGAAGTTGTGGGGTGCTGTGGGAGAAGCTGCCGGGACCATCGGAAATAAGATCTATGCTTACGTGGGACTTAATCAATCTCCCGCGCTTATGGCCGTGGGATATATCGTTGGTTTGCGCATTTCATTTTTGATTTTTCTTGGTGGTGCGATTAGCTGGTGGGTGGCCATGCCGATTTATTTATATCTCACAGGTATTCCCCAGGATGATACACTTGTGGCCGTGGGGGGTAATATATGGAGCAGTCAGATCAGGTACCTTGGAGTTGGTGCTATGCTGGTAGGTGGATTGTGGGCGATCATCAGTCTTGTCAAACCCATTATTGCTGCAGTAAAAAATGGGTTAGCGGCTATACGGAATAAAACCGGTGGCGCGAATGCTATTCGAACAGAAAGAGACATGCCGATGGGACAAGTGCTCATCGCGATAGTGGCTATGATCATTCCGATTTTTATTATTTACCTGAGAGAGATTCAAAATGTGCCGATCACATTGTTTATGGCAGTGATCATGCTTATTGCAGGTTTTATTTTTTCAGCCGTTGCAGGATATATGGCAGGTCTTGTGGGAAGCTCTAATAATCCGATTTCAGGTGTGACGATAGCTACGATTCTTACGTCTTCATTGATCTTACTGGCGTTGATGGGAAAAGATTCAACAAGTGGCCCGGTGGCGGCTATCATGATTGGTGCGGTGACGTGTTGTGCAGCATCTATTGCAGGGGATAATCTGCAGGATCTCAAAGCAGGATATATGCTTGGAGCTACGCCACGTGCGCAACAGATTATGTTGATGGTCGGTGTGGTGGCTGCGGCAGTGGCATTACCTGTGATACTCAATTTGCTCAATACGGCATATGGTATCGGAGCACAAAGTGGAAGAGAGACTGCACTCCAGGCGCCACAGGCATCACTGATGGCGAGTGTGGCAAAAGGTGTATTCCAGGGAGGATTGCCATGGACGATGGTGT